>JBDUEH010000373.1:0-3227 GCA_040002555.1 Gemmatimonadales bacterium
CTTCTGGCAGAATTTCGAGAACGCCTTCGCCATGCAGCGCGACATTCGAGTCGAGCAGGTTCTGCTCGATTCGAAAAATGAGCTCGGGCTTAGTTGCAGTGATCGTGTCGGGGATCTTGAGACCCTCGGCCACGTCCTGAAGCTCGCTGACTGATTTTCGCTTTAGCTCTGCGATGTCCACTTTGGTCTGATCTTGAAGCGGGTGCTTCGGAAACGACGTCGGTCCGCTGGAGCGGACGCTTGTTCTAGTGGGAGGAGCGGAATCGCCGGAGAGGCGGCTCTTTAATTGACGGGAGGGTGTCGGGCGGCGGGAGCCGTGAAGGCGAACCTAACGGCAGCCGGAAACACGGTCAAGCATAAAATTCCGCTACAGGTATTTCCTCGGATGTTTTTTGACGTCCTTCATCAGCGAGTCGAGCTGAGCTCGGGCTCGGGTCATTTCCTTTGCGAGTGTCGTATCGGACTTCATTCGCGAGAGCGACGTGTTACCGCCGCTCATCATGGTCCGGAGAGAGTCCAGCTCCGTGCGGATGCGGCCGATCGTCGGAGCAAGCGTTGAATCCCGGTGGAAGCGGCCGAGTGAGCCGTTGCCGGTCGTCATCATTTGATTGATCGAGTCCTTCGCTGACATTACTCGACTGAACCGCGCACGAAGGTCTCCGCGGGAAATGAGGCCGGCGGTTCCGTTGCCGTGCTGCGCCTGGCCGAGGAGTCCCGAGATCATTCCGCTGACGCTTGCGATTCGGGGTAGGCCATTTCTAGTGAATGCCCCCACTGCGCCTGCCTCTGAGTTGAGAAGAGCGATTGTTTTGCCCGTTGAATCGGCGAGCACCGTTAGGCGGGACACAAGTTGAGTGACGTTTTCACCAACGTCCTTGATGACACCAACTGACTCGGTGTTGATGGAATCACCGCTATGCAATTGCGGCGACGCGGTCGTCGCGGGTGAGATGTAGACCACGGGACTGCCGATGAGATTGCCGCCCGGCCGAAGGTCGGCGTGGGAATTTCTTCGGACCTGCGACATGAACTTCGAGAGAATCTCTGTTTCGATGACGACGCGTCGCGAAGTATCGGTTGATACCTTCCGGAAGCTGATGCCCTTCACAAGGCCAACTTTTTCGCCGGCGATCCACACTTCTGTCCCGGGGAGGACTCCGGGGGCGTGGTCGGTAAGGACGAATAGCTGATCTCGTTTTCCGTGCAGGGCGCCGACGCGTGCGAAGAGCAGGACGCCGAGGACGATGGCGAGAATGACGGCACCCGAGATGAGTCCGACTTTCAGTTCGCTCCAGCGGTAGGTGCGCGGCATCGACGTATAAAGTAGCGATGAACGCAATTGAGCGAGTAGAAGGGCCTACAATCGAAGGTCGGAGCCCAATTGGGTGCGCTGGGGTTTTCTGGGGGTGAGCGCTTCTTTGAGGCGGCGAACGAAGGGTCCAGGCGTAGTGAAAAGCGATCGGCGGCGTCAGCTCATCAAGACAGACTCGACCAGGTACACGGTTGCAAACATTTTCGACCGCTGGGTACCTGCCCGCTAGCGTTCGCCCAGATAGTTCCGATAAATGACGCCGTCCTTCATCACGAACCGGACGAGTCTCAAAGTCGAGATATTCACCGTTGGATCACCCACAACGGCGACGAGATCAGCCCGCATTCCCGGCGAGACCATCCCGATCAACGCATCCATTCCAAGGACCTTTGCGGTCTGGGAAGTAGCGGTGCGAAGGACTTCCGCCGGCGGCATTCCGTATTCTGTCAGAAGCTCGAGCTCGAGCGCGTTGTCTCCGTGCGAAAACACTCCGGCATCACTGCCGTTGCAGAAAATGACATGGGCGGCGCGCGCGGCGGCAAAAGCGCGGTGCTTCTGATTCACGGCTTCCGGTGCAGGACCGGTCCCCTTGTGCCACCCGCGATAAGACTGAACTGATTCCGTCGCGGCGAGGGTGGGGCAGTAGGCGACGCCAGCCTTTGCCATCGCCTTGAAAACCTCCGGAGTGCCGGCGTCGCCGTGCTCGATTGTCTTCGCTCCTGCGGCAATGGCGCGCATCATTCCTTCCGGTGTTGCAGCGTGCACCGCCAACTCTCGTCCCGACGAGTGCGCGGTCGCTGCGGCGAGTTTCATCTCGTCAGCCGAGAATGTCGGCATCGCTTCGCCGTTCGGGCCCCACCGGTAATCCCCATACAGCTTGACCCAGTCTGCGCCGTGTCCAATCTGATCGCGGATCGCATGTACGAGCTCCGGTCCGTCTGCTTCCTGAGCGCCGAGCGGCGTGTCGTAAGCGAATGACGCGCGTGACGGTGCATATGAACCGGTGGCGACAATGGCTTTCGACGAGATGAGCAGACGCGGGCCGGGAATGATGCCTGTGTTTATCGCCTGCTTGAGGCCGGCGTCAGCATAGCCAGCGCCTTCGGTGCCGAGGTCGCGTACAGTGGTGAATCCAGCGAGCAATGTATTGCGCGCGTGTACTGTTGCGCGCGCGACTCGCAGCGAGAGAGGTTCCTCGAGAACTTGCTGGTTCCACGGAGTTTCGTTGTACGGATGCAGGAAGAGATGTACATGCGCGTCGATTAGGCCGGGAAGGAGTGTCATTCCCGGCATCGACAGCCTGCGCGTGCCGGCCTGGATTCGCGTTCCGGATTCCGGCCCCGCGTACGTGATCGAGTTGCCGGCTACAACAACGATCCAGCCGCGGTGGGATGCTAGGTTTGTTCCGTCGAAGACGGCGTCGGGAGCAAGAACAATCGATCCGTCGGGTTGCTGCGCTTCGATAGAGAAAGCGCAGACGAGTATGGCGAAGACAGCGAGGAATTGTTTCACGCCGTAAAGCTACCGGCGAGCAAAGTCCTCGCAACTTCGGCCAACCAGCGGAGCTTCCTGAGCGCCTCACGCACGAATTAATTGAATCGTAACTATCCAAACGCCGAAATCGCATATCTTCGCGGTTGCTCGTTGGGATGCTTCCCCACACTGACAGGACACGTGAAAAAATTCGTCGCTGCGGCAACCCCGTTACTGATCGTGCTGCTGACGCTGTGCAGCGGCATTGCATTCGCCCAGCAAACGCCTGGCAATCCGGGTCCCCTGCGAGTGTTTCTCGACTGTCACACGTCGGGTTGCGACTTCGACTACCTGCGAACCGAAATACCCTACGTCGACTACGTCCGAGACAGGAGCGACGCATCGCTCCATGTGCTTGTCACCACTCAGTCGACTGGAAGCG
>JBDUEH010000374.1:0-3203 GCA_040002555.1 Gemmatimonadales bacterium
TGACGAAGGACGGAATCACGAAGGTGGCACAGGAAGCGGTTCGTCTCGCGAAGGCAGCAAGATCGGTTCAGCGACGACCAGTCGTCCTCGCACCGGTCGCCGCTGTGAAAGGCACTTGGCGGACTCCCATTACCCGCGACCCGGTGGACGTTCCGATCGAGGAAAAAGTCGCGCTCCTGCTAGCGGCGAATGAAGCGGCCCTCAAAGTTCCCAAGATTCGCTTCGTGAATTCGGGGCTGCAGTTGCTGAGAGAAGAAAAAACGCTCGCAACGACCGACGGAACGCTCGTCACGCAGACATACGTCCGCGTCGGGCCAAGCTTCTCGGCCACGGCGATCGACAACGGCGATTTCCAGTCGTACACAGAAGAGCTTTCACCGCGCGGCTCGGGTTGGGAGTACATCGAGTCGCTCAACATGCCCGGCAACGCCGAGAAGTGGGCGTCGCTCGCGGCTGAGAAGCTGACGGCAAAATCGGTAGAAGTCGGGAGATACGACCTCATTCTCGACCCAACGAACCTGTGGCTCACGATTCACGAGTCTATCGGGCATCCCACGGAGCTCGACCGTGCGATGGGATACGAAGCCAACTTCGCTGGTACTTCGTTTGTCGCGCCACCGGAGAAAGTCCTCGGAAAGCTGCGCTATGGCCAGAACTTCATGAACATCCAGGGAGACAGAACTCAGGAAGGTTCGCTGTCGCGAACAGCGTGGGATGACGAAGGAGTGCCGGCCGATAAATGGCTCATCGTGAAGAACGGAATTTTCAACGACTATCAGACTACTCGCGAGCAGGCGGCGTGGATCTCGCCGATAACGGGCGTGAAGAAATCTCACGGATGCTCGTTCGCCGACTCGTGGTCGAGCGTCCAGTTCCAGAGAATGCCGAACGTCTCCCTTTTGCCGGGCGACAAGGACATCTCGCTCAACGATATCGTTTCGGCTACTGACAAGGGAATCGTGGTCAAGAATCGTGGATCATGGTCGATCGATCACCAGCGCTTCAACTTCCAGTTCTCCGGCCAGGTCTTCTATGAAGTGAAAGGCGGCAAAATCACCGGGATGCTGAAGGATGTCGCGTACCAGAGTCGCACGCCGGATTTCTGGAACAGCATGGACATGATCGGCGGTAAGAGCAGCTACTGGCTGGGCGGATCATTCGGAGATGGTAAGGGCGAACCCGCGCAATCAAATTCCGTGAGTCACGGCTGCGTGCCGGCTCGCTTCAAGCAGGTAAACATCGTTAACACAGGGAGAACAGCGTGAGGCCCCGCTCACTCTTCGAATCAACAGCAGCCGGTAATCTTCTCAGTTCTGATGAAGCCAGGGCTTTAGCTCAGCGCGTGCTCGGCATGGCGAAGGCGGACGAGACGCGTGTCGGAATATCGAGCGACTGGAGTGGCAACACTCGCTTCGCCGGTGGCGAGATCACTACGTCGGGTGAAAGCAACGACACGACGGTCAGTGTCACGAGCACGATCGGGAAGAGACGTGCGTCGGCGTCAACGAATGTTCTTGAAGAAGCATCGCTTCGCCGAACGGTGGATCTGGCTGAGCGTCTGGCAAAACTCTCACCTGAAGATCCGGAGATCATGCCGGAACTTGGTTCCCAGACTTACACCCCGGTTGCCGGATTCATCGACGCGACGGCCGGTCTGACCGCGGAGGCCAGAGCAACTGCGGCAAAGAGCGTGATCGAGCGCGCCGGCGAAACGGGACGCGCTGCCGGAGATGTGTTTGTCGCCGGTTACCTCGAGGCGAACGCGGGCGCGAGAGCGATTGCAAATAACAAAGGTCTCTTCGCCTATCACCGTTCTACCGACGCCAACCTTTCGGCGACGGTTCGGACACCTGACGGAACGGGGTCGGGCTGGGCGTCGGCGGGTGCCAGAAACTGGGCAGCAATTGACCCTGCGGCGCTCGGCGCACGTGCGGCGCAGAAGGCGGTTGCCTCACGGAGTCCGTCGGCAATCGAGCCCGGAATGTACACGGTGGTCCTCGAGCCTCAGGCAGTTGCGGATCTGGTTCCGCAGCTCGGCGGTGCATTCAACGCACGGTCGGCCGACGAGGGCAGAAGTCCTTTTTCGAAGAAAGGCGGCGGCACGAAGATCGGAGAGAAAATCGCCGACGAGAGGGTTACGATCTATTCGGATCCAACGGACGCTGACCTTCTCACCGCTCCGTTCGACGGTGAAGGATTTCCGCTCCAGCGCAGAGTCTGGATAGAGAACGGAGTGCTGAAGAATCTCACCTACTCCAGGTATTGGGCTCAGAAGCAGGGAGTTCAGCCTACCGGCGGCGGCGGCGGTGGTGGTGGAGGCGGTGGCGGAGGAGGAGGGTTTGGCGGCGGCTTCCCTGGCGGACTCAAGATGGTTGGGGGCACCAAGTCAGTTGACGACCTCATCGCGGGAACGCAGCGCGGAATTCTCGTGACCCATTTCTTCTACATCCGTTCACTGGATCAGCGAACGGTTCTCCTGACGGGGCTGACGCGAGACGGAACGTTTCTAATCGAAAACGGCAAGATCACGCGAAGCCTGAAAAACTTCAGGTGGAACGAGTCCCCGTTGTTCATGCTCAACAAGATCGAAGAAATCAGTCGGGCCGAGCCGACGTCGGCCGGTCAGGTGATGCCGGCGATTCGCGCGCATGATTTCAACTTCACATCACTTTCCGACGCGGTCTAAGCTTTGCGATACGTTCTAAAGCAGAAACTTTTCTCGTTGGGAGATGACTTTTACATCCGCGATGAGAACGAGCGAGATATTTATTTCGTCGACGGAAAATTTCTGTCTATCGGCGATCAGCTTTCCTTTCAGGATCTCGAGGGGAACGAGCTCGCGTTCATCAAGCAGAAAGTTCTTGCGTGGGGTCGGACTTACGAGCTCTTCAGGAATGGAGAGCTCGTGGCGGTAGTTAAGAAGGAGCTGTTCGCTCCGTTTCATCACACCTTCAATGTCGATGTTCCCGGCCCTGACGACCTGCAGGCGGAAGGCAATTTCCTGGACCGGGAGTACACGTTTACCCGCCGTGACAAAGTTGTTGCAACCGTCTCCAAGCAGTGGTTTACCCTCGCTGATACCTATGGCGTGGACGTCGCGGATGGCGAGGACGACATTCTGATCCTCGCCAGCGCGGTTGTGGTTGATATGTCCTGCCACGGAGACGGTAAACGGCGGTAAATTAGGGGATGGACATTTATCT
>JBDUEH010000375.1:0-3182 GCA_040002555.1 Gemmatimonadales bacterium
CTACGAGCCGCTTTTTGAGCACCGCACGTTTGATCTGAACTTCGTCCTGCGCGCGAACAAGGTTGGCGGTCGTGTGTTCAACTTCGCCGTTGAGGGTCGTGAGCTGTTGATCGAGCGAGCGAACTACTCGGACCGTCGCGTCGTGCTGGCGATCGATATTGGTGACTTCTTCACTGATGTCGTGGACTTTCGTCTGCAGTCCCCGCATCCGCTTTTGCAGATCCTCACGCTCGCGGCGAATGCGCGCGAGCTCATCCTGCTGGGAGCGAAGCTTTGCGTCGCTCTGATCCTGCTGGGCGGGGAGCCGGCCAGCGCTTGCAAGCGCCAAGACGACAACGAGAAGTGCGCGCCTCAAATTCGGCGCAGGTGGCTCCATACGGAGGTCGCACTGCCCAGTACACCGATGAGCGCGCCGCAGAGGATGCCGATAATGATGAGACGCGGATCGAAAAAGACCAGCGTGATAAAACGCGTGTCGATCGCGCGATACGCGATCCACGTCAGCAGCAACGCGAGCAATCCGCCGAGTATGCCTTTGACGAATCCGTCGATGAGGAATGGCGCGCGCACGAATCCGTCGGTCGCCCCAACGAGGCGCATGATCGCGATCTCGCGCGCTCGCGCGAGAACCGAAACTCTGATCGTCGCCGCGATGATGATGATCGATACGGCCGCAAACGCGAGACCAAGTCCCAACCCCGTCCCGGCGGCGATTGTCCTGAGATGATAGAGCTTGGTGACCCATTCCTCGCCGTAGCGAATGTCGTCCACGAACTGGTACGACTTCACGCGCTCGGACACCGCTTTGACGGTCTCCGGGTCGCGTAGACCTGCACGAAGATGGATGTCGAGCGATGCCGGAAGCATCGCTTCCTCGAACACGTCGCTGAACTCACTCATGTCCTTCTTCGCTCGCTCGAGCGCCGCCTCCTGCGTTACGTAGTCAACGCGGGCCACTTCAGGAAAAGCGCTGATGTCACCCATCGCGGCCGAAATGGCGTCGGCAGAGGTTCCGTCGGATACGAAAGCGCGAACTTCCACACGCTCCTCGACTCCTCGCAGCGCCTGCCGGATGTTCACCGCAACGAGAGCGAACAAACCGAACGCGAACAACGAGAACGCGATCGTAACGATTCCCAGAATGCTCAGCAGCGGCGCACGGCGGCTGGCGTTGAAAGCTTCGCGGACGGCCAGCATCTATTCCTTCGGTTCCAATGGAGCAGCCGGCCAGTTTCCTTCGTTCGGACCCCCGATCGCTTTCTGTCCGAGGAGCGGCGTGTAACGAGTTTCAGGCGGAGGGGTTTCTGCCGAGTCGAAAACGACGCGTCCGTGATTGAGCTCGATGGTTCGCGCGTCGTCGGCCTTCCGAACGATCTCGAGATCGTGCGTCGCCATGATTACCGAGGTTCCGGTTGCATTGATGTCGCGCAGCAACTGAAAAATGCCGCGGGTAGCACGTTCATCGAGATTTCCCGTTGGTTCGTCGGCAAGAATGAAGTACGGATCGTTGACGAGTGCGCGGGCAATCGCTACGCGCTGTTGCTGTCCACCGGAAAGCTGCCGCGGAAGCTGCGATGCCTTTGACGCAAGTCCAACCTGTGTCAGGACGCGGGAAACGCGCGGTGCGATCGAGCCTGATGGAGCGCCGGTTACCTCGAGGGCGAATGCAACGTTCTGCTCTGCCGTTCTGTCCTCGAGAAGCCGGAAATCCTGAAACACAATTCCGAGCTTTCTTCTCAGCTGAGAAATGTCCTTGCCACTCGCGGAGTTGGACTGAACGCCATTCACCCAGACTTCACCGTGAGACGGTTTCTCTTCCATATAGAGAAGCTTGAGAATTGTCGTCTTGCCGGAGCCGCTTGGGCCGATCAGAAACACGAATTCGCCGCGCTTCACCTGAAGTGTCACGTGACTGAGGGCTACACGCGTTCGCGTGTATTCCTTTGCGACATCCTGAAGTCGGATCATGCCGTCCTACTGGAGAGCTTGCGCGATGTCGGCGATGATGTCGTCCGCGCTCTCGATGCCGATGCTCAGTCGTATGAAGCCGTCGGGAACTCCGATCGCCGCGCGCTGCTCGCTCGTCATGTGCGCATGCGAGCTGTAGCGTGGCTCAACGACAAGGCTGTTAACTCCACCGAGGCTCGATGCGTGGGTAATGAGGTTGAGTTTGCTGATGAAACTGTCGGCTGCCTTTGCACCGCCTGCCAGCTCGATCGACATCAGTCCACCAAATCCAGTCATCATTTTTTTCGCCAGCGCGTGATCCGGATGACCCGAAAGTCCCGCGTAATGCACTTTCCCGATCTGGGGCTGCTTCTGACACCATTCGGCAACTTTCATCGCATTTTCGTTGCTTCGCGTTACTCGAATCTCGAGCGTCTTCAGCCCTCGCTCGAGAAGCCAGCAGGCAAATGGATCGGGAGCCTGTCCCCAGACCATCATCTTCTGGCGGACTTCCTCGATGTATGACGACGTTCCAGCGACCACGCCACACAGAATGTCGCCGTGACCATTCAGGTATTTGGTGGCTGAGTGAATGACGACGTCGGCGCCGTGCTCAATCGGACGGCAGTTGATCGGGCTCGCGAGCGTCGAATCGACGACAAGAGCGACACCCTGCGTCTTCGCAAGAATCGCGAGCTGCGTGAGATCGATCACCCGTGATGAAGGATTTACCGGAGTCTCGACAAAAATCACGCGAGTGTTCTGCCTGATTGTGTTTCGCCACACGCGCCGCTCGTCGGGGTTTGCGAAGCTGACCTCGATTCCCATCTGCGCAAATTCTTCGGTGAAGAGCTTTCTCGTTCCCCCGTAGATCCACGAGCTCGACAGCAGATGATCGCCGGGCCGAAGCAGTGCGAGAAGAGCACATGCCGTGGCTCCCATGCCGCTCGCTAGCACGAGCGCGGCTTCGGCACCCTCGAGCAACGCGATCCGTTTCTGGACGACCTCTTCGTTTGGCGTGTTACCATAGCGAGTGTAGCGAAGCCCTTCAGCAGTATTCGCGTACTGGACGAAGTTCACCGATTGAACGAGAGGCTGAGCGACCGGCCCACCAGCTTCAGGACGCGGCGAGCCGCCGTGTACGGCGAGAGTCGCGAGATTCTGCGGTTTGTTCTTTTTGGCGCTGGCCATCAGCCGAAGTGCTTGCCGGCGTTCGGCGAGTCGGTATCGGGTCT
>JBDUEH010000376.1:0-3175 GCA_040002555.1 Gemmatimonadales bacterium
CCGAGCTGCGCGCCATCGGCTGCGATAACGCGGAGCGGGCTGATGCGAATCTGCCTGTTCACGCGCACGCGTTTTGTGGTGTCCTGAATACTCAGCTACCTCGAAATAAAGGGACTCGAAAACGAAAAGCGCGGACCCTTGAAAGAGTCCGCGCACAAACGGAGCCGAATGGACCTTCGGCGCCGAGTGGCTTGAACTCCAGTAGCACACCTCGAACACGTCGAGGGCCAAAGGGTGGGGCGACCCGCCTGGGTCGCCCACTTTTCGAATTTGTAACTCAAGAAGGATAAACGACTTCCGATGCTTCGGCAAGCGGAACGGCCGTCAGGAAGCCCCGGGCTTGAGCCGATATCCCTTCCCATCGTGTTCGACTCGCCCCCATGGCACGGTCGCATCGTGCTCGAATATCAACAGCCAGTCCTCATCCTCAGCCTGCCTCAGAATCCGGCGCTTGGTCTCCAAAGTCACCAGTGGTTCGACGTCGTAGCCCATGATCCAGGGTAGCGGAAGGTGTGCACTGGTTGGCATCATGTCGGCCAGGAAGAACGCCCGCTCTCCGGCCGAGTCGATCAGGACGCTTTGATGAAACGGAGTATGACCCGGGGTCGGAATAACGCGGATGCCTTTCACTATCTCCTTCTCACGAATAACGAACTCGAATTTGTTCGCGGTCACCACCGGCCCGAAGTTGCGCTCGAAGTAGCTGGCTGAGGTGCGTTCGTTGGGGTGCGTCGCGTAGTCGTACTCGCCACGCTTTACGATGTAGCGCGCTTTCGGGAATGAAACCTTCAGCTCGCCACGCTCATCGCGACAGGTGTTGCCGCCGGCATGGTCGAAATGAAGATGCGTGTTGATGACGATCGAGATGTCGTTGGGAGAGACGTTCAGCTGCGCGAGGCCGTCTTCGAGTGACGTGCGCCCGTTGGCGCCCTCGTTCTCGATGCCGTAGATGTCCTTGAACTTCTGGTCTTCCTTGTTGCCTGCTCCGGTATCGACGAGTACCAGACCCGATGAATGTTCGATGAGCAAGCAGCGCATTCCGAGCTGGATTCGGTTTCTCTCGTCGGCTGGAATTCGCTTTTCCCAAAGTGGTTTGGGAACCACGCCGAACATTGCCCCACCATCCAGACGCTGTCCACCGGCCTGAATTGCGTGAATAGCAATATTTCCGACCTTTCGACTCTGAACCAGCGGCTCGGGTTTCACGCTGTCGTGTCCTTGGTTACAGAAGTTGGAAGCGCGCTGTAGCGGCGCCGTTTCTTTTTCGAGGGTCGTCCCCGAAGGAGAGTCTCCAGATCTTCCCACGTGGTGCAACCGTCGTTTTCCGCATCTTTCAACATACGGATCAGGCAGTGTGCTGTCGCGATCGCATCTCCACCTGCGCGATGACGACCGTTGATCTCAACACCATAGTGGTTTGCGAGGTAATCGAGAGAGCGGCGCGGCAGACCTGGGAGCAATCCTCTCGCAAGCTTCACAGTACACAGACGCTGCCCGACAAGCCTGTTGCCCGTCGCACGCGTTATCTCGTGCGAGACGAACTTCCAGTCGAACACGGCGTTGTGGGCGACAAACACTTTTCCTTCGAGAGCCTTCATCACGTCATCGGCGAGTCGCGCAAACGGTGGCGCGTTCTTCACCATGCCCCACGTGATATTGGTAAGCTTGGAAACGAACGATGGAATCGGCCGTTGGGGGTTCACAAGAGATTCGAAAACCTCTACGATTTTTCCGTCACGAACCACAACAGCCGCGATCTCGGTGATTCTGTCGGACGGCGGAGATCCACCCGTCGTTTCTACATCGACGACAACCCACGACATCTCCTTGAGCGGTTGCGGCGGAAGAAGTGAACGGCGCGAATCCGACCGGCGCGACTTGCCGGCCTTGCGGCCGAGAGGCAACGGGTACTCAACCGCTGGGATCGTGACGGTTGCTTCGAAGGTCGGCGCGGTGGATGTCGTTCCGCCGGCAAGAAGCCATTTCCCGGCAGCATTGCGGCTGAACTCAGCCCGGCCGGCAAACATCGCCTCTGCCATGTGCTCGGCGACAATTCGCGGAGCCGCAGGCAGGTTGCAGATGTAGCCAATGAGATCCACGACATCCGCTGGGCCCTGCTCGAGAAACTTCGCGGCCCTGTCGGTGAGCAACGTGTTGTCGTTCCTGGTTTGAATCCCGCCGCGGCTCAAACCCAAGGGTCGTCTCGCTCGATAGGACACGTCATGCATCGCGGCCCACCACCACCACGAACCAGCTCGCCACCCTCGAAGGTTATCACTGCCCTCTCGTCATCGCGGATTGACTCGGACCCGTCGAGAAAGTCGCCTGCCTTCACCAGCTTGAATCCCGTCTTTTGCATCTCGTGGAGCGTCGCCTCGTTCCTCATGTACGACAATACCAGGCCGGGACGAACGGCAAAAAAATTACACCCTGACGACCATTGCTCGCGCTCCTGCGTGTTTCTGCGCTCACCGCCACAAAGTACCGGCTCCATCGGCAAATTGCACTCCGAAAGTGCATGAAAAATATCAGGCATCTCGCGCAGCGTTTTCTGGCCTTTCTTCCAGTGCAGAATCGGGAGCCGCTCGGGACCCATGAAGTGCGGCGGATGGACGACGCAAAGTTCGCGATCGACCTGCGTGAAGATCATGTCGAGATGAATGGCGGTTTCTTCGCCGGGCATGATGACGATGATGAGGTCTGTCACCTCGGTACTCGCGAACAGCAGGTCGGCGAGGTTGTCTATCGCTTCCGGGCTGGAACGCTCGCTGAAGCCGATCATCAGGGTGTCGCGCCGAATCGGATGGACGTCCCCGCCCTCTAGCGTGTAGTTAATTCTGTGCTCACGTGATCCGTCGTATAAAATTCCGGCATTAGCCAGACGCGGATTGTTGCGGAAGATCGCCTTCATGATGAGCTCTTCACTCCATCGGACTCCGTATCGCATTGAGCCGATCATCACGTGATCGTTGATACCCATCGCTACATCACGAGTAAAAAAGAGATTGGGGAGCGGCGGGAGCATGTAGCCGCACTCATTCAGCGTTCGCGTGAGCAAGCCCGGCGTTTCTTCCTTGCCTTCGATCAGCGTGCGAACCAGCTCCGAGGGGGCAAGATTCTGAAGCTCCCGGGACAAGGGCTCGGACGGAACGATGTCGAGCGTCTCGCGAATGAG
>JBDUEH010000377.1:0-3170 GCA_040002555.1 Gemmatimonadales bacterium
GTTGAGCGCTGCGCTCGGGGATGCCGAGACTGGCGAGCATTTCGCCAGCGATCGCGGCGAGGACCACGGGAAAATTGGAGCTCATCACGGCAGCCGCGTGGTACACACTTTTTCCGCCGACAGGAATCTCAAGGGTGCGAGCACCAACATGCCCCGCAAGCCGTCGCGATGTGGCGCGCGCCTGATCATCTCCATCAATGCCGATCCACGCGCGCCTCATCAGCTCGGGCGCGCGTTCGGGATTCGCGAATGGAACCAGTGGATGAAAAGTGCCGCCGCATAATCCCACTTCTGACAAACGCGGGATCAGCTCGGGCTCAGCCCCACCAGACGTGTGGACGACAACGGTTCCCGACGCAATTCGGCCGCGCGCGCCGGTTCCGCGCTCCGCGACAATTTCTGACAGGGCATCATCGATCTGGTCGTCACGAACGGCCACGACGACGGTATTCGCATTCGATACCGTCATCGGCAACGCGCCAGTCGATGTCGTCCAGGGCGACGGCCGACGACCGTGAAGGCCGAGTACGTCAATTCCCGATGTCTTGAATGCGCGGTAAAGTCCGCGCCCTACATGCCCGGCACCGATGATGAAAACCCGCTCGGTCACTCCTGGCCCAGAGCGCGCTGTTGCTGCTGCTGGCGGGCCACGGCACGGCCGAGTAATGCGCGCTGATCCGCCGCTCCCGTCGCAAGATTCAGCGCCGTTGCAATCGCGTGATCGCTCGCCACCCTCCGGCGAAATTCGGCATCAGGCCCAAAGACGTAACGCGCTATGTCGTACGAAAGCAGAAGTTTGACGACAGACGCCGACTCGTCGAAAACCCCGCGGTCCATCAGGACGCCGCGGGCAACCATTCGCTTCCAGATCTCGTCGAGCATCGCCGGCGTCACCTCGAACTGCGGAGACGCAACTGTTTTTCCAACCTTGAGATTCAACGCATAATCGGTAAGAGCGTCGCGGAAAATCCCAACCTTCCGCCCTAGCGCGCCTTGAAGGATTCGTGCGGTCGTCATGTACGCGCTGTCGCTCTCGAGCACGTCTGGAGTTATACCGCCGCCGTCGTGGACCGTGCGGCCCGCGTCCGTCTTGAATTTCTCCTTCGACTCCGGAGTCGGCTCACTGTCATCGCGCTCGAGCTTCCTGCTTATCGAGCGTCCGGATGGCGTGTACCACCGCGATGTCGTGATCTTGAGACCACCCGCGGCGCCGAGCGGAATGATCGTCTGCGCGCTTCCCTTCCCGTACGTCGGTTCGCCTATAATTACCGCGCGATCGTGATCTTGCAAAGCACCAGCAACGATCTCCGCCGCACTCGCGCTTCGATCGTTAACCAGGACCGTCAAAGGCAGTGTCGGCCACTTTTGGGCCGTGCTATCCGTATATTCGCGATTCGCTTCAGGCGTACGACCACGCAGGCTCATAATGCGCTGGTGATTGTCGAGAAAAAGATCCGCGACTCGCGTTCCCTGCTCGAGCAGTCCGCCCGGATTCGATCTCAGATCGAGAATTACCGACTTCGCACCCTTGGCCACGAGGGCGTTTACCGCGCGAGCGAGCTCCCGCTCGGTTGAATCGCTGAATGCCTTGAGTTCAACGTATCCCACACCATTTGGCAGCATTGCGATTCGACGAACGGCACTCTGATGAAGTGGCTGGCGCGTGAGCGTCAACGGAATCGCCGCGATTAATCCGGGTCTTTCGATCCGAAGCGCTACCGACGTGCCCGCCTGACCGCGGAACGACTTCATCGCCTCTTCGAGCGTCCAGTCTTTCGCGGACTTACCGTCTACTTCGACAATGCGATCACCCGGCTGAACTCCGGCGCGCTCCGCGGGGCTGCCGGATGTCGGGGCTATCACGACAATCCAGCCATCGCGAACGTCCACCTGAATTCCGATACCTGCGTAGTTACCGCTGGTTGTCTCTTTGAGTTGACCCAGCTTGCCGGGTGCGAGCAACGAAGTGTAAGGATCTTCGAGCTCGTAGAGCATCCCATCAACAGCTTTTCGGTACATCGCGGCTGCGCCGATCGAGTCTACGTAGCTGCGCGAAATTTTCTGGAACACGTTGTTGAACAATCGAGCAGCTTCTGCCGGGGTCGCTGCCCGACCGGACCGGGTTCCACGCTCGATCAGCCATCCACCGGTTATGACGGCAGAGACCAACACGGCCGCAACCGTCATGGTTCTCGATTTCATTCCTGAAAGGTTAAGCATCAGTCCGGTTTCGGATTGGAAAGCATGGAGAAATCATGTGGCAAGTTTTGAGCGAGGACACTCACAATTTCGTTTTGGACAATTTCCAACGATCGCGTTCCATCGACCTTGACGATTGGACCGCATTCCGGATGACCCAGTTGCCATAAATCGGTGGCGAACAGCGTGAAGGCGCCAGAGACCTTTGAATGAAAATCATCGTCCGCCCGCTCCATTCTGTCCTTCAATCCGCGCGCTTCGGCTCGGGCGAGACCTGCTCCGGGTGGAACGGCGATGACGATCGTCAGATCGGGAACATGGCCGGCTGTCGCCAGCGAGTTTGCCTGACGAATCTTCGCCTCGTCGAGGCCCCTCCCGGCGATTTGATACGCGTATGTCGACAGAAAGAAGCGATCCATCAAGACAATTACCCCGTCGCGGAGCGCAGGGTCGATTCGCAGCCGAACGATCTCCGCCCTCGATGCCATGAACAGCAGTGCCTCGGCTGCGGGGGTCATCTCGTCAACAGAATCGAGAAGGATCGCTCGGATGGCATCGCCGAGTGGTGTGCCACCGGGCTCGCGAAGGGTGAGGACTTCGCGTCCCGACGCTTTCAGCCGATCGGCGAGTAGCCGCAGCTGGGTCGTCTTGCCAGCACCTTCGGGACCCTCGAGAACAATCAAGCGTCCGCGAGGCATGAAATCAGGAAAGCGTGATGATCGAGCTCGTAGCGCCCTTTTTCATTCCTTCCATGATCCAGTTATTCACCTGGTACATGACCTTGTCAAAATTCTCTTGCGCCGAAATTGCCCGCTGGTAGACAGAGTTCGTCTGCACGCTGGACAGCAGCGTATCGAGCTGCTGCTCCATCTCTTCGGTGGGCTGTTCGCCACGCTGAATCATCTGCTGAGCATCCATGCGGATCTTCTCCATCTGCTGGAGAACGGTCACCGCTTCGTGATCTGCGTTCA
>JBDUEH010000378.1:0-3168 GCA_040002555.1 Gemmatimonadales bacterium
CGGAAGCGACATTGTCCCTCGAGTTGATTCGACAAGCGGCCCCGGCTGTCGACGCGGCGATCATCGACGTGGGCGCTGGCGCCTCCACATTGGTGGATGGTTTGCTCGAAGCGGGGTACAAGCGAATCCTTATTGGATATCTCCTCAGCCGCGCTTGCAAAAGCAAAGGAGCGACTCTCAATGACTGAGGAGTCGGTGACTTGGCGTGCAGAAGACGTTCTCGAGACTGAGTTCGACGCGGGGACGTTCGATGTATTGCATGACCGGGTGGTATTTCATTTTCTCACTGACGCAGCCGATCGCGCACGCTACGTCAAACAGGTCCGCCACGCGGTGCGGCCGGGTGGGCACGTACTCGTAGCCACCTTTGCGGAGGATGGCCCGACACGGTGCAGCGGCCTTGACGTGTCGCGCTATTCAGCCCATGTGCTTCACAGCGAATTCGGCGACGACTTCCGGCTTCTTGAGAGCCGACGAAAAGAGCATACGACCCCCTGGGGTTCGCAGCAGCCATTCACGTATTGCCTTTGTCGGTATGAGCCCCACGCTTCATCGCGACATGCGGCATAACACTCTGAACCTTAGGCGCCAGGTGGGCGCTAACGCCAACGGGGTAAATCCCATGAAACAGGCGATGATTAAAGCTCTTTGGTTCGTGTTCGTGATCGTACTGCCAGCGTGCACGACCGAGAACGAAGCGTCCAGGCAGAACATGACTAGCACCGCGTCGAACGTCGTCGCGCTCTCCATGGCCGGTCACACATTCCAGGCGCCCGATACCATCAACCCGGGCTGGACTACCTTCCGCTTCGCGAATAACGGCGACGACATACACTACGCCCACATCGTGCGGCTGGACTCGGGACGGACAGTGCCCGAGCTGGTCCAGGCCTACGCCGAGGCAATCCGCACGTCCGGCCCGCGGCCGAAATGGGTGACACGGTTCGGTGGCCCCGGCGGAGCTGCTCCGGGCGACTCGTCCGTCGTGACGCAGCACCTCGAGCCCGGTAGTTACGTATGGATCTGTCCGGTCGAGGATAACGGCGGGAATCCGCACTTCGGCAAGGGAGAGGTCAAGGCGTTTGTCGTCCGGTCTGCTAACACGGATGCGGGTGGGCCGCAGGCCGCTCCCACCGCTACAAGATCGATCCGTCTAATGGATTATGGGTTCGCCATCGAAACTCCGCTAAACGCTGGCAAGCACACGATTCGTGTCGCGAACGTTGGGATGCAGCCGCACGACCTTGTCATGTTGAAGCTGGCGCCGGGAAAGACGTTGGAGGAAGTGAGGCGATTCTTGAATCCAGAGCGCGCGCGGCGGGCAGACCAAAAGGATCAGCCGCAGCTGCCGCTGGAAAGCATCGGAACCGGCGCGGGCGGCATCGCGGCGATCAGGCCGGGGATGGAAGTATTCTTCACCACAACCCTCACGCCTGGCGAGTACGTACTGGTCTGCATGGCGACCGCGCCGGATGGGCGGTCGCACATCGAGCACGGAATGATTCAGCAAATTCGCATCCTGTGAGCCCGGACCTGTGCTGAAGGCGAGTGGCTCCCGGGCATAGGGTGCAGATCCGAAATGACTTGATATGTGATATGACAGAAGGAGAGTGACTGTTCTCCGCGTGGCCGGCTAACACGACGAACCAGACATTCCTCCAACTATCGAAGATCTCAGTTGCACACGAAACGCATCGTCCGTATCGGCCCGGGGCTGGTGTCTGCCCTGCTTCTATCGTCGGCTTGTGCACCAACACCGGCTGACCAACTGGCACACTCGCTGGCGGTGGCACCGCCAATAGTCCACGCGTCTGGCGTCGCTGCGCCGGCGCCTGCCGAGTTTGTCTCGTTTTCCGATACGATACACGGCGTGGTCATTCCCGACCCGTTGCGGTGGCTTGAAGACACGGTTGCTGCAAAGACACGCGCCTGGACGCAAAGCCAGTCGGTGTACACCGATTCCGTGCTGGCGCGTTTGATTGGTAGAGATTCTATCGCCGCCGGGCTCGAGCGCGCCTACTCCGCGATGCCAACGCTGGGTGACGTAGTGCACACGCCGTCACGAACATTTCTGGCGCGGTATCTGGGTGATTCGCCATCGCTGATGGCACTGGATAGTGGGCAGACCGCCGAACGAGAGCTCATCTCCGCGGCCGCGCTGGATCGGCTTCACCCGGGCGCGCGCATTCGCACGTTCGTGCCGTCGTGGGACGGTCGACTCGTTGCGTTAGGCATCACCATGCAGGGTGATGGCAACGCTGCCATTGTAATAGTGGATGCAGCGAATGGGCGCGTATTGCCCGACGGAGTTCCAGATTTACTCACGACTACGTCGGGAACCCGGTATCAAGTAACATGGTTGCCCGATGGAAGCGGTTTCTTCTACCCGCGGCTTGCGGCGTTGGCGGGGGGAGATCCCTCCGAACGATTGGCCCGCGGCCGTCAGTTCCTTCACCGAATTGGAGAACCGCAGTCGGCTGATACACCGGTGTTCGGTTTTGACGTATCGCCCGCTGTCCCGATGGACAAGGTTGACCTACCAACGCGAGTGGGAACATCGGCGAATTCAAAGTGGATGTTTGCGGCAGTGTTTCGCTCGAAGCTCAACGGAACTGATCATTATGCGGCGCCGCTGGTGAAGGACAACGCGGCACCGGCGTGGGTACAGATTTCGGCAGTCGATGATCGAATCGGCTCGATAGCGCTGCGCGGCGATACTTTGTATGCGCTGTCTCGGAAAGTCGCCGACCGTGGTCAGCTCGTGCGCATGGTATTGCGTGCTGGCGCTTCCACTCCCTCAGCGTGGGAAATCGTGCTACCCGAGCGAAAAGGAGTCATCACCGGATACGTCGCGCAGGACGACGGTATTTACTTCACCGAACGACGTCGTGGCGCGATCTCGTTGCTGCGGCTGGCGCCCGGTGCGAAGGACGCGGAAAAGATTGCATTGCCGCTGACGGGATCCGTGACTCTGGCGCGTGCGCAATCCGGTGCGGGAGCCACGCTGTCCGCAGAATCGTGGGTGTCCGCGCCGCACTGGATGTTCGCATCCGGCGATTCCGCGCGCCGCCTCGGCGTCGATGACGGATATTCGGCGTCCGGCGCGGCAGACCTGATCACAGACCTCATCGAGGCGCGTTCGAAAGACGGCACCATGGTGCCAGTGTC
>JBDUEH010000379.1:0-3163 GCA_040002555.1 Gemmatimonadales bacterium
CGGCGAGACCCGCAACGATCGCGGGTTTCGCGGTCAATCCGATCTCGCCGAGTGCCCAGGCCGCTTCACGTGCAATGGCTGCCTTCCCCGTGAGCGCGGCGGAAAGCGGCATGACCGCAGTTGAATCGCGCAGCAGGCCCAGCGCATATGCGGCACTCGACGCAACCCTGACATCGCGATCATTCAACAGCGCCCTGAGCAGCGGCGCCCCCGGCATTCCGTGCGCTGATCCAACCTGCCCGACGCCGAGCGCAGCCGCCCATCTCAGCGGCGACCATGTCGATGCCAGAGCGCTGTCCACGAGTGCTTTATCAAACGTTCGCGAGTCTGTCATCGCCATGAGGCGTGCGTAAATACCAACTTCTATGGCAGACGGCGACCTGACGACCTGAGCGTGGGCGGAAGTGGCTGCGGAGAGGGCGACGGACGCGATTACCGCGAACCTCACGGCGTTCTTACGCAACCGCATTTTCCATTGCCTGCCTGAGGTCCGCGGGGAGTGCGACAAGTTTTCCGTCTCCGTTAATCGATGCAAGAGTTGTTGTTACAGTGGCGAGCCGAGCAGCCGTTTCGGCGTTCTCTATCGTGTAATGAAACGTCACCGTCCGCGACTTCACGGCGCGCAACACCGTCCGAACGCGGATCATGTCCTCATAGCGCGCGGCAAAGTGATACCTGATCGACGCATCGATCACGGCGAGCATGACGCCCTGACGCTCGATGTCGGCATAAGAGCCTACAAGTCGCTTGATGAGATCGGTGCGACCCATCTCACACCAGACAAGGTAGTTGGCGTGATACACAACCTGCATCTTGTCCGTCTCCGCATAACGCACCAGAAACTCGATCTCGCTCGTCACGGGCGATTTTGACTGGTCTGCCATGGGGGAAAGATAAGGTTTCGCGAAACACCCCGCCGGTTTGTATTGGCATCGACTCTCCACTACAATTGGCGAGTGCTCACCTCTCCCTGTTACGTGATCTCGGACTCCCATCTGGGAGTTGCTCCCCTCGATACAGAACGGTCTCTCGTCCGCTTTCTTC
Organism: Gemmatimonadales bacterium; assembly: GCA_040002555.1. Taxonomy (GTDB): domain Bacteria; phylum Gemmatimonadota; class Gemmatimonadetes; order Gemmatimonadales; family Gemmatimonadaceae; genus UBA4720. The sequence goes on from JBDUEH010000379.1 coordinate 1,045, forward strand.
GCGACCTCGAAGGACGCGCCGGATCGCTTCTCATCAATGGCGACCTTTTCGATTTCTGGTTCGAATGGAAATCGGTGATCCCTCGCAACAGCTTTCGCGCTCTTGCGGCACTCGCCCACCTGAAAGATTCAGGCTTGCCAATCCTGTGGATCGCGGGGAATCACGACTGCTGGGGTGACGAAGTTCTGCGCGATGACATCGGCGTCGAATATCACGTAGGAGCATGGGAAGGGTCGCTGGGTGGATGGAAAGCACGGGTCGAGCACGGCGACGGACTCCGCGAGCGCGAAGACCGCGGATACCGCATGGTCCGCCCGATAATGCGCAACTCGATGGCGATCCGCGCGTTTCGTGCACTTCATCCAGATTGGGCAAGCTGGCTGGCGAACGGCAGCTCAGGCGCGAGTAGAGATCACCGAGCCCGCGACGAAGGCCGTGGGTTGCGATCGATTGCGTTTGCAGAACTCGATGCAAAGCGCGACCTCGAGCTCTTGATCTACGGTCACTCGCATGTCGCGGCACTCGAGAGGGCGGCTGGCGGAGGTGTTTTCGCCAACGCAGGATCGTGGCTCGATGCACCGACATACCTGAAGATTACCGAGGAGCGCATCGAGCTCCGAAGCGCTGTCGATGGATCAGCCGAGGGTGACAGTCTCTACGCGATCGATAGAGGCGCCAAGAAAACGCTGGCCGACGCGTAGGAACTGTTCGGGCGCGTCCGACGCGATGAAGCGATAGCGCGCGCCACCGTTGTCTGCGTGCGTCAAGCCGGCATCGGCGAGGATGGCTGCGGTCTCCGCCGCGGTTTCCTCGGCACTGTCGATGAGACGGACATCGCGACCCACTGTCAATCCGATGACGCGCTTGAGCAGCGGATAGTGAGTACACCCGAGCACCAGGGTGTCGATCTTTGCGTCGACCAATGGCGCGAGATACGCCTTCGCGATCAACGTCGTTGCTTCAGTCTCGAGCCAACCTTCTTCCACGAGAGGTACGAATAACGGGCACGGCAAGGCGGTAATCATTGTTGACGGTGCCGCGGCCGCAATGGCCTTCTCGTACGCGCGCGAGTTGATAGTTCCGTAAGTGCCGATCACTCCCACTCTTCCACCGGTCGTTGCGCGCGCCGCAGCCCGCGAACCGGGCTCGATTACTCCCACAATCGGCAAGTCATTTTCCGCGCGGAGCGCAGGGAGAGCATGTGCAGTTGCCGTATTGCAGGCGATTACCATCGCCTTGATACCCTGCCCTCTCAAATATTCGGTGATCTCGCGGCTATAACGAAGAACTGTGTCCGGACTCTTTGGTCCATATGGGACACGGGCCGTATCGCCAAAATAGATGATGCTTTCGTTCGGCAATTGTCGAATGAGCTCGCGAACAACGGTGAGGCCGCCAATGCCGGAATCAAAAACGCCAATGGGTGCTGCGTTGTGACTCACCACGCGATACTAGCGGCGACTCTCACACCTCGGCCAGTAGAGGTGACGTGCACGTTTGTGTCGAAGTCCTGAAGATTGGCGGCAACGAACGCATCTGCGCCGGCAAAGAGATGAGTGAATACGATACCGGCGATCCAGTCCTCGAGATGCGTCCTGCGGGCGACGACTCGGTCGGCGATGTTCCGATTTCGCGGCGCGGACGTTGCCTTTTGTTTTCCAAGAGAATCGAGCACCGGCAGGCCGAAGGTGTCTACAATCGGAGTAAGGACAGTATCGGCCCGGGCTGCCTTTGCAACACTGAGATCGTGCCAGGACTTTACCGTCATGGCACCGGTGCCTGCTTCCGCGATAAGAAAAATCGCGGCTGCTTTCGGCCTTCCGAACTTGATCTGCATCGAACCGGGAAACGCGAGTGATGTGAAAAAAGCGCGTCGCGGCGAGACACGAAGCAGGCCAAGTGAATCGGACGACGCGGCGGAGCGTTTTGCCTGAGTGACGCCGGCCCGCACGCTGTCCGCTCTTTGCGCGGTGACAGGGGAAGGGGACGCGAAGGCAAGAATCAACAGAAACGCAAACAAACTGGCGGGAGAGTGTGGGAATCGAACCCACCAGGCCCGACTGAGTCGGGTCACACCAGTTTTGAAGACTGGGGAAGCCACCAGGCCCCATCCACCCCC
>JBDUEH010000380.1:0-3158 GCA_040002555.1 Gemmatimonadales bacterium
GCGAGGCGAAGCGGCTGGAAGATTTTGCCGGCCGCCACCCCTCTCGATTCGGCCAGCGACCGGAGTGAAGCCTCGAGAGGTTCAGGCGTCCACTCTTTCGACGCGGCCAGGGCTTCGGACGTCGCGGCAAGGATGTCTGCCGCCGCGCCGCGGTCCTTCCAGTTCTTGGCGACCGCTTCGCCGTCGTAGTCGATGCTGTCGAGAAAATACGGTCCAGCCTGACGCACGATGTCATCGAGTGTACGAGCGCGGACACGAAGCATGTCGAGGAGCGACATGTACCACTCGCGTCGATCGGCTACCGTTTTCGTATCAACAAGCCCAGCCGCGATCATCAGTGGCGTGACCCTTGGTTCGAGATCCTCCAGAGGAACACGCGAGAGATGCTGGCCGTTCATCCATTCAAGTTTTTTCGGATCGAAGATCGCAGCCTTGCGCTGAAGTCCATCAGGCGTGAACAGCTCGATCATCTCCTCCATCGTCATGACTTCGCGGTCTTCGCCCGGCGACCAGCCCAGGAGGGCGAGGAAGTTGAGCATCGCCCCGGGAAGAAGTCCTTCGTGTTGGTAGTCGCCCACCGCCGTCGCGCCGTGACGCTTGCTGAGCTTCTTGCCGTCCATTCCGTGGATCATCGGCAGGTGCGCGAAGATCGGCAGCTCTGCGTCGAGTGCGCGGTAGAGCAAGATCTGCTTCGGTGTGTTGGAGATGTGATCGTCGCCGCGCATCACCAGCGTGATGTCCATCGCGATGTCGTCCGAGACAACTGCGAGGTTGTAGATCGGCGTGGCATTGGAGCGAAGGATGACGAAGTCCTCGAGATCCTTGTTCGGGAACGAGATGGTATCGTGAACGAGATCATTCCACGACGTCGTGCCCTCAGGGATTCGGAAACGCAGGACGTATGGGTCGGCGGCTGCCATTCGTGCTTCGATCTCGTCGGTAGAAAGCCGGTCGCATCGCCGATCGTACTTGAAGCTTTCCTTGCGCGACTCGGCATCCTTGCGCCGCTCTTCGAGCTCGGCCTGGGTGCAAAAGCAGCGATACGCTGTGCCGGTTTCGACCATGTGTCGCGCGTCGTTCTGGTGACGCTCGAGGTTGGCACCCTGATAGACGACCTCTTCCTGCCAGTCGAGGCCGAGCCAGTGGAGGCCGTCGAAGATCGCGCGTGTGCTTTCCTCGGTGCTGCGTGCCTTGTCCGTATCTTCGATGCGGAGAAGAAACTCACCGTTGAAGTGCTTCGCGTAGAGCCAGTTGAACAGGGCCGTGCGGGCACCGCCCACGTGCAGGAAGCCGGTGGGAGAGGGTGCGAAGCGGAGGCGGGGTCGCCGTGATGTCTCGGTCATGTATTGTGCGGTTTCGGCGAAAACAAAGCGGGCCCGCCAAGCCGAAGCGGACCCGCGTAACGGAGAGAGAGGGATTCGAACCCTCGATACGCGTTTCCACGTATGCCGGTTTAGCAAACCGGTGCCTTCAGCCTCTCGGCCATCTCTCCGGGAGGTCACGCAAGGTATTGATGTAGAGGGGGTTGTTCAACCCCGCTCCGGCGTGAAGCGGCTCAATCGTGCCAACTTCGATGTCGTTAAATCGCGATCAGAACTTCCACTCCAGCAACACCCACACCTTCCGCGGCTCAACGGGGTGGATTGGGACACCTTCGCCATCGTAGGCAATTCCACATCTTATCGCCGGAGGCGCTCATGAGAATCATATTGCGCATTGGATGGTCGGCCTATATGGTGGAGCGGTCTTGGCTGGCGATGAGAACCGATTGAATCGCCAGAGAAAAAAACCGTAAGTCTTTCCCCGTCAAAGGGCTCTCCCTCTGCAGAACCGTACGCAACACCCAGCGTTGAGTCCCGGCGGGCTTAAGACACTGCGGGAGGGCTTGGCCACCTGTCGCTCTAAGCGCGGCCTGACGCCCGAGGCGAATGCTGCCATAATTGCGCTATGCGAAGAGGCAAGGCAAGATGGCTGGACGGCCGAGCAGCTTTTGATGGCGGTCAAGGATGCGTGCTACGGGGCGCCGGAAATCGCCCACCTGACAAGCACGTCCGAACGCGATGCATTCCTGGCGAAGGTGATCAGCTCATGTATCCGCGAGTTTTACAAGGACGGTCAGGCCAAGGACGGCCAGAGCGAGCCGGCGATGAACCAAAAGACTCAGTAGCGCTGAACCGTCGGATCAACATCCCGGGTCCATGCAAGGATACCTCCGGTGAGATTCGCCAGCCTCTTGAATCCGGCGTCTTCCATTTCGTACGCGGCGTGCATGCTGCGGATGCCGGACTTGCAGTAGATCACGGTCTCGCGATTTCTGTCGATCGAACCGATGTGCGATGAAAGCTGACCCAACGGGATCAGCCGGGCTCCGGGAAGACGCGCGATCTGCCATTCCCATTCTTCGCGGACGTCGATGAGCTGAATGTCGTCGCCGGACTTCATTCGTTCGGCAAGCGTCGCTGGCTCCATGTCGGCAATTCCTTCGGCTTCGTTGTCATTCACGCTCGCTCCGACGCCGCAGAATACTTCATAATCGATCAGCTCTTTTATCTCGTGGGTCCCGCACGCCGGACACTCCGGATCTCGCTGCACTGCAATCGTCCTGAATTCCATCGACAGCGCGTCGACGAGCAGCAGGCGACCGATGAGCGGACGGCCTTGTCCAAGGATGAGCTTGATGGATTCAGTCGCCTGGATAGTCCCAATCAAACCAGGCAGCACTCCGAGCACTCCGGCTTCGGCACAGCTAGGAACGAGGCCAGCCGGAGGCGGTTCACGGAACAGGCAGCGATAGCACGGCCCATTTTCCGCAGCGAAGACAGACGCTTGCCCTTCAAATCGCAGGACGCTTCCGAACGAATTCGGAATTCCGAGAAGAACGCACGTGTCGTTGACGAGGTAGCGCGTCGGAAAATTATCGGTCCCGTCGACGATGACGTCAAAACCCTTCGCTATCTGGAGTGCGTTCTGAGAAGTGAGGGCCGTGTCGAACCGCTCGATTTGTACGAACGGATTGATGTCGCGAATTCTATCGGAAGCCGAATCGAGTTTGAGGCGCCCGATGTCGGCTGTGCCGTGAAGAACCTGGCGCTGGAGGTTGGTTTCATCGACGACGTCGAAATCAACGAGGCCGAGCGTACCGATTCCGGCCGCCGCGA
>JBDUEH010000381.1:0-3156 GCA_040002555.1 Gemmatimonadales bacterium
TTCACAGCATAAACTTTTCCGCGCATTTTGCGTACGTTACGTCGACTCACTAACGAGGTCCTTGACTGATGAAATCCCGCTTTCTGGTATTGCTCCTTCCGCTCACGCTCGGCGCGTGCGGCTACAACAAGATCCAGACGCTCGATGAGCAGGCGTCGTCGTCCAAACAGCAGATAGAGGTCCAGCTTCAGCGGCGGGCCGATCTCGTGCCGAATCTCGTGAATACGGTAAAGGGCTACGCCGCGCACGAAGAGGCGGTCTTTACCGAGGTGGCGAACGCCCGCGCTGCAGTTGGCGGTGCAATTCGTTCAGGTGATCCCGCCCAGCAGGTTGCCGCGGATGCGCAGCTGACCGGAGCGCTTGGCCGCTTGATAGCCGTGTCGGAGAACTATCCTCAGCTCAAGGCGGACGCTCAGTTCCTGCGACTTCAGGACGAGTTGGCCGGGACGGAGAACCGGATTGCGGTGTCTCGCAGCGACTACAACGCGGCCGTGAAGGACTACAACACTTACATCCGAGGCTTCCCGCAGGCGATCACGGCAAAAGTGACCGGCGCAAAGTCGCGGCCATACTATGAAGCAGCGCCAGGGACGAACGTCGCACCAACGGTTGACTTCTCAAAGCCGGGAGTGCCGCACTGACTCTTCGTTTAGAATGCTCCGCGCGGTGAAAAAGGGCGCGGAGCGACCGTTGTTCCTTCGCTGATGCGCGCGTGACAATCTCTTGACAGGTGAATCGCAGTTCGGTATCTAGGTGGGCCAACCGAACGAACGGGAGCTGCGCCCGCAATCCCTTACAACAGATTCCATGCTGCTTTGGAACCTCGTTCATACCCTCTCGTCACCTGGAGACCCGCGTGAACAAAATTCGCTTGTCCTTACTAACGGTGGTGCTGCTGCTTGTGAGCAGCACCAACATTTTCGCCCAGACCCGGCGTATCACCGGCCGCGTCACAGTAGAAACCACGGGCGAGCCAGTGCCTGCTGCCACAGTGAACGTGGTCGGTACCACGTTTGGTGCGGTTACCGGTGGCGATGGACGCTTCACTCTTTCCGCACCCGACGGCCCGGCGACGATCCGTGTTCGAAGAATCGGGTACTCACCCAGAACGCTTGCGGTTGGAGCGGGCGCGGCCGATGTGAACGTCGCGATGAAACGGGACGTCCTCGAGCTCGACAAGCAGGTCATTACCGGCACAGCCACGACGGTTGCTTCAGTCAACGCTGCGAACGCCGTGGCCGTCGTTTCCGGAGCGCAGGTTAATCGCGCTCCCGCTCAGACGATTGATAACGCGCTGCAGGGCAAGATTGCGGGAGCGGTCATCACCACAAACGGCGGCGCTCCGGGCGGAGGAACTCAAATTCAAATTCGCGGTGTTTCGACAGTGAACGCCGGGTTCAGCCCTCTCTATGTCATTGACGGCGTGATCGTCAACAATTTGGCGATACCAAACGGTCTCAACACGCTGACGCAGGCTGCGCGCTCGAGCGTGGGAACCAATTCGGTGTCGAACCAGGATCAGCAAGTCAACCGAATCGCGGATATCAACCCTAATGACATAGAAAGCATTCAGGTGCTCAAGGGCCCGTCGGCTAGTTCGATTTACGGATCACAGGGCACCAACGGCGTCATCATCATCAACACAAAACAGGGGCGAGTTGGCAAACCTGTGCTCGAGTTCACGCAGCGCGCGGGAACTTACGTGCTGGCCAACAAGCTCGGACCGTTCCGCTGCTTCGCGAGTGCAGACGAAGTTGCGCAGTCTTTCGGAGCCGCATCACCGCTCGTCGCTGCCTACAATGCGTCAGACAAGAAATGCCATGACTTTGAAGAAGAGATGTACGGAAACAGCTCGCTTTCCTACCAGACGGTTGCCTCGCTTCGCGGCGCGACCGAGAGTGGGACGAACTACTTCATTTCCGGTCTCGCGCAGCGTGACAACGGTCTCGCACTAAATGACCAGTACCGCAAGCAGTCACTACGCATCAATGTCGGCCAGAAGTTTGGCGACAGGCTTAACGTCAAGGCGAATACCGAGTTGGTTCACTCCCTGACAGAGAGAGGCATCAGCGGGAACGACAATACCGGAATCACGCCGTATGACGCGTTCGCGCAGACTCCATCGTTCGTTGATTTTACAAGGCAGTCTGATGGCACCTATCTGAAGAACCCTCAAACCTCAGTACTAAACTCGAACCCGCTTCAGAACCAGGACCGGATCAAGACTCCGGAAAACGTCTATCGCCTGATCGGTGGACTGAATGGGATCTACAGTCTGCTCGCCACCGAAAATCAGACACTCGACCTGAACCTTGGCGGTGGCATTGACGCCTACAATGACAACTCCAGAATCATCTCGCCTGCTGACATCTATGTCGAGCAGTCGAATGGAAACCCTGGAACGCTGGTGAACAACAACGGAAACGTTTTGAGCGCAGGCATGGGTGGTTCGCTTCAGCATCGTCTCATCAGCAATGCTTTCACGGCCACAACATCGGGCGGATTCAGGCAGGGTCGCCGTCAGTCGGACCTGATCAACAACATCGGCCGAGGTGTTTTTCCTGGCGTCACGGCAGTTAGCGCAGCCGTTCAGACCTTCGTCGTCGAACAGCAGGACATTGTGAAGGATTTCTCGCTCTTCCTCCAGGAAGAATTCCTGACCCTCAACGAGCGGTTGCTTCTTACGGGCGGCGTGAACTTCGAGCGCACCAGCAACAATGGCGACCCGTCGAAGTTCTACAACTATCCGAAATATTCGGCCTCGTATCGTCTGCCGGAGATCATACCCTCGGTCAGCGATTTCAAAATCCGCCTCGCCTACGGCAAGGCCGGGAATCAGCCGACGGCAGGCAAGTTCACGTTCCTCACGACTTTGTTCGACGAGGGCCGGACAGGGTTGAGAGCGTCAACGGTCAAGGGTCTGTCGAGCATCAAACCCGAAACCGCGACTGAGCTCGAGGGCGGGTTTGACCTTACGGGATTTAATGGTCGCATGCGCTTGTCTGCGACACAGTACAGAAAGCAGATCGATGATCTTCTTCTGCAGGCTTCAATCGCTCCATCGACCGGGTTCTCCACACAGTGGATCAACGGTGGACAGATCGTCAACAAGGGTACTGAAATCGAGCTCGGCCTGACGCCGATTCAGAACAAGAC
>JBDUEH010000382.1:0-3155 GCA_040002555.1 Gemmatimonadales bacterium
CCGGCGGCTCCTTGTAGAACGGCGAGAACTTGTCCGGGAATCCGGGCATCGTGCATGCAATGCAGACTCCCCCCGCTTCCATGCATCCACCCATGTGGTTGATGGCGCCGCGTTTCACGATATTGCAGTTGACCACTGGTCCCCAGCAACCGATCTCGACGAGGCATTCCTTGTCACCGTAGTTCTTGGCGAAGACGCCTTCCTCGTAATAACCAGCGCGCGTGCAACCGCGGTGCACCGTTTCCCCGAACAGCCATGCAGGCCGACCCAACTCATCGAACGGAGGTAGCGGTCCAAGACCCTGAAGGAACAGCAGAATCGCGAACACGGTCTCGGTGAAATTGTCGCCCTGTGGAGCGCATCCAGGAATGTTGATGACAGGAAGTCCAAACGCGCTGCGGTAATCCTTGCCGAGAAAATCCATCAGACTCATTGAGCCAGTGGGATTGCCGGCGGCGGATGGAACCCCACCCCATGTTGCACATGTTCCAATCGCAATTGTTGCTGCGGCACCCGGTGCGAGTCGTGATATCCATGTCGCTGTGGGCACCGGACTTCCCTCCGTCTCGCCCTCGAGTATCTGACTCCCCATGGCCGAGAAGTAGCCGCCAGTGCGTGCGGCTATTCTCTCGTCCGCTATCGAACCCTCCGCGACAACGACATACGGATCTTCGAGCTTCCCTTCCCATGCGTCCTTGAGCGGCTGCATGTACTCCTCACCCGCCTCTACCGAGAGCACTGTGTGATGAAGAATCACTTTCGGCATCGTCGGGACGATTCCGAGCAGGAGGCCTTCGATGCCCGGATTCGTGGCACCGGCGACCGAGACAGTGCACCCGTCGCAGCTCATGCCGGCGATCCAGAAAACGTGAACCGTCTTTAGCGGGCCAAGCGGCAAGCGCGCGGGTCGTGGGCGCGGCTCCGTGGCAGGAATGGGAGGCTGGGTCGCTTTGACCGTGTCACGCTCGATTGTTGTAGCCATTTACCGGTGCCGGTTGAAGGCCAAAAACACAATACGCCGGCGACCGGGATTCGGATTGTCCGTTAACCGGCCGCCATCTGCAGAGCAACAAGATTGATGCCGCCCTCGATCTTCCCCTGCTTCTATATACAGCGCGGGGCGGTCAACGTCGAGTCATTGTGCGCGGATCGAGAATATCGCGAAGTCCGTCACCCAACAGGTTGAAGCCGATAACGGCGAGGCTTATCGCGAGTCCCGGGTAAATCATCAGCTGCGGCGCCGACATGATATACGATCTTCCATCGTTCACCATTGTCCCCCATTCCGGCGCGGGAGCCTGGATGCCAATTCCGAGAAATCCGAGGCCAGCAACCGCAAGGATCAGCTCTCCCATTTCGACCGTCGCGAGAATCGCCACTGGTGCGAGGATGTTTGGCAGAACGTGATGAACCAGGACGTGAATCTCGCCGGCCCCAAGGCTCTTCGCGGCGGCAACGAACTCACGATGACGGATCGACAATACCATTCCGCGCACAATGCGGGCATAGCTGGCCCACCACACACTCACGAGGGCGATGATGACGCTCGACATGCTCGGTCCAAGCATGCCGGCGATCGCGACCGCGAGGAGAAGGCTCGGAAATGCGAGAAGGACGTCGACCACTCTCATCAGCGCATCGTCAATGAGGCCACCGCAATAGCCGGCGAGCGTTCCAACGGTAACGCCAATTGACATGATGAGGGCAGTTGAGATAGCCACTGCGCCAAGTGACCAGCGAGCGCCGTAAACGATGCGACTGAGGGTGTCCCGTCCGAGGTTGTCGGTCCCGAAAGGATGCATCCGGCTAGGGCCTTCGAGTCGTCGCACCGCGTCGATGAGATTTGGATCGTGGCCGACAATCAGAGGTGCGATGCAGCCGATCACAACGAACAGGCTTACGAGTACCAGGCCAACCAAAGCAGTGCGATCTCGCAAAAGCGATGCAACGACGCCAAGGCGGTCCCTTGTTTCTCGCCGCGCGTCGAGTGCTATCGGCGGCAGCATCAGCTCTTGATCGGCAAGGCGGCCGGTGCCGCCAAGTGCTCGCGAATTCGTGGGTCGAGCCAAAGATGAATAAGGTCGACTACGAGGTTGATGACGACAAATAGCGTGCCCATCACAACAATGAAACCCTGTATGGTCGGATAGTCGCGATCCTGAATCGAGTCCACCACGGTCTTGCCGATACCCGGTCGCGCAAAGATCGTCTCGACGATGAAAGCGCCGCCAAGCAATCGACCCAGCCGCACCCCCGCGAGCGAGACAATCGGGTTGATGGCATTTCGAAGTGCGTGCCGCATGAGGACCGATCGTCTGCCAACGCCCTTCGCGCGAGCTGTAACCACGTAATCCTCTCGCAAGACCTCGAGCATGCCGGCTCGCGTAAGCCTGGTGAGTGCACCCGCCTCGCTTAGCGCCAGCGTTAGCGCAGGCAGAACCAGGTAGCGCCAGCCATCTGAACCGGTCGCGGGAAGCACACCGAGCATGACTGCAAAAAAAAGAATGAGCAGATAGCCGAGCAGGAATGACGGAACCGAAGTTCCAATGAGTGCGAGGACCCGCGACAACTGATCCATCGCAGTATTTCTGCGAACCGCTGCGAGCACTCCGACCGGCAGCGCAACGATCACTCCCAGAAAAAGCGCAGCCAGCGTCAGTCGCAACGTGTTCGGAAGTGGTTCGAGAAGCGTCGTGGTGACAGGGAGACCAGTACGGTAGGAGAGTCCAAGGTCGCCGGTGACAGCGCGGCCTACCCAACGGCCATAACGGACCACCGGCGGTGCATCGAGTCCGAGCTCACCGCGCAGCTGGCGGACCGCCTCGGCACTCGGCGGCACTCCGCTTTCGCGCTGAAGAATCATCTGCGCTGGATCGCCCGGCGTGAGATTCGCAGCGACGAACGCCAGAATCGAAATGCCGATCCATACCGGGACGAGCGAGATTATACGCCGAAAGAGGTAGGTGCTTAAGGAAGCTTGAGCCAATTCCCGATAGGTGAGCGTAGAACGTGATCGAAGTGATTCCCAAAAGTGGGCCAGTCTGACTTGCTTTGCACTGTTGACACTTGCCGCGGTCCGCGCATTGATTCAAGCTGAAGGAACATCGAGGTCAACGTGTGTCTTGCAATTCCCGGTCAGGTGGTCGAGCTCCCTC
>JBDUEH010000383.1:0-3138 GCA_040002555.1 Gemmatimonadales bacterium
ATGTTGATCTTCGTTCCGTGCCAGCGGATGGATGTATTCTTGGCGAGAATGGTGATTCCGCGCTCACGCTCGAGTGGATTCGAGTCCATGACGCGCTCCATCACCACCTGATTTTCGCGAAAAGCTCCGGCCTGCCGGAGCATCTTGTCGACTAGTGTGGTTTTGCCATGATCGACGTGCGCGATGATGGCAATGTTCCGAATATCCTGCGGGTTTGGCATAGCAGTGAAAGTTAACCCTTTCAGCCGCGCATTTTGTACCCTGAAGAGGATCGGGTACTAGACTTCATGTACGCTTCCTGCGGCGCAACGAGTCCCTGATCGACGAGGTCGATCAGCACTTCGCCAAGCAGGATCATCCCGGGCTTCCGCGACGTCTGCATCACGGACGGAATCTGGAATCGTTTCCAGATCGCGCAGCTTACCGATGAGAACTACATCGGGATCTTCACGAAGCGCTGCACGCAGCGCATGCTTGAATGATCCTGTATGCAGGCTAAACTGCCGCTGAGTGATAACGCACTTCTTGTTGACCTGCACGAACTCGATGGGATCCTCGATCGTGATGACGTGATCGTTACGGGAACGGTTCACGAGATCGATCAGTCCGCCGAGCGTCGTTAACTCTCAGGTGGAGGTCGGAGCCTGCGTCGTCGACCAGTTTTTTCAGGAGGGCGTCTATCTCCGCGTGCGCAGCGGAGTCAACCGACGGACGTCCCGAGGTCGTGGGGGTGACCGGGGCCGACCCGGTCGGCGGCTGATTCTGGGCGGGTGACACGACTACTGGCTTCAACTCCTTGTGCGACCCGTTTCCAGGCATGTGACGGTAAGACGACCCAGAAGGGCGGAAATCACGTCTCCGAAACGCTGATTGTGATATTTTTGAGACGTGACAATCCGGTTGTTGGCCATATTAGCGCTCGTCCTGCTGAACGGTTTCTTCGTCGCGGCCGAGTTCGCCCTTGTGAGGTCGAGACGCACTCGCCTCGAGGCGATGGTGCGTAGCGGCGACCGGCTGGCGCGCATTGCCTTGAGGGCGAGTTCGAACATCGCGCGCGTCTTGTCAGCCAGCCAGCTTGGCGTTACGCTCGCCAGCCTCGCCCTGGGCTGGATAGCTGAGAGCACGCTGGCTGAGATTTTTGAGGGGATGCTCGCGGGGCTACCGCTCGCAATTCAGCTCTCGGTGCGAGTCACCGCCGCCAGCATCATTGCCTACACCGTCCTCACGTACCTCCACGTTGTCCTGGGCGAGCTCACACCAAAGGCAGCGGCGCTCAACAACCCCGAGCGCGTAGCAAAATTTCTGGCGCCGCCGCTCCTTCTTTTCGCTTGGGTGATGAGTCCGTTCATCTGGGTCCTTTACCGATCCGCGAACGCATTGCTGAAGCTGCTTGGTCAGCCATCGGCGGGGCAGGACGAGAGCGTCCATTCGCCAGAGGAACTTCGTTTGCTGGTGGAGCAGGCGCAGGAAGGTGGGGCGATTCAGTCGAGCGACGCCGATCTGCTCGATGGGGTCTTCGAGTTTTCGGAGAAGTCTGCTCGCGAAGTGATGACTCCGCGCACGGAGATCATCGCATTCGACGTGACGGCTCCGCTCACTGACGTGCTGCACACCGTAGAAGATTCGAATTTTTCCCGCTATCCCGTTTATGAAGAGTCGATCGACAACATCATCGGACTCATTCTTACGAAGGACCTGCTGCGGATTCTCATCACGGCAGCGGACGGCGGATCGCGAATAGACCGGACCGATCACGACATGGGAGATTCATCGTCGCGGTTCTCCCTCCGTCAACTGATTCGGACGGTTCATGTGATTCCCGGATCGCGCGAAGTGGAACACGTGCTTGCCGATTTTAAACGGCTCAAGGAGCACATGGCTGTCGTGCTCGACGAGTACGGAGGAACGGCTGGAATCGTCACGATGGAAGATCTTCTCGAAGAGATCGTCGGCGAGATTCTCGACGAGTACGACACTCCCGAGGATGAGGAAGAGCCGATTCAGACCCGGCCAGGTGAGGCTCTCATTTCGGGCAGCACTAACATCGGCGAGCTGAACGATCGCTTCGGCCTGGAGATTCCGGAGGAAGACGCGACGACCATCGGCGGATTTGTCTTCGGGATTCTCGGACGGGTTGCTCAACCAGGCGACCGAGTAATCGCGGGCGGTGCGATCTTTACCGTTCGGTCGATGGAAGGCCGGAAGATCGATACTCTTGCTGTCGATCTTCATTCGATGGGAGATCGTCGGACGACCGAGCGAGAGCAACAAGACGCCGGCACAGAAGCAGCGCCTCTATAAGACTCGACGGGTCGGCAATGCCCTTGCCCGCGATGTCGAGCGCGGTGCCGTGATCGGGTGAGGTGCGAGGAAACGGAAGTCCGAGCGTGACGTTCACCGCTCCGCCAAACGACGCAACCTTGATCGCAGTCATTCCAACGTCGTGATACGGGGCGATCACTGCGTCGAACGCACCGCGCATTGCTTTGACGAAAACGGTGTCAGCCGGCAGCGGACCCGTGATGCCTGCCCTTCGAGCGGCGGGAGCCAGCACGTCGTCGTCTTCTTTCCCGAATCTTCCGCCATCTCCGCCATGTGGATTAAGCGCACACAGCGCGATTCGCGGCTCGGCGATTCCAAACCATTTCGTCAGATATTCGCGCGTAATGTCCGCCGCGCCGACGATTGCATCTTCCGACACGGCGCTCGGAACATCTCGAAGCGCGATGTGAGTCGTAGCGAGCACTACCCGCAACGGGTTCGGCGCACCTTCACCACCGCCGCGAATCGCAGCGAGCATCATCGCGACTTTCGAATCGGTGAGATGGGCGAGCATCTCCGTGTGACCAGGAAAGTCGTATCCACCGGCGAGCAGCGCGGACTTGTCGATTGGCGCGGTGACGATTCCGGCTACTTCACCGTTCATCGCCATCGTTGTTGCACGCTCGATCGCCAGGCCTGCTAGCCGGCCCGCGAGCGCCACGTCACCCGGCTGCCATTCACCGATAACTTCATCGACCTGAAGTCCACAACCAGTTGGGCCGACGACCACCAAATCAAAGCGCCCGCCAACCCTTGGGTCAGCGAGCGCCTTGTTGATGATCTCCGGACCGATTCCGCGGGGGTCGCCCGCTGTTA
>JBDUEH010000384.1:0-3119 GCA_040002555.1 Gemmatimonadales bacterium
CCGATTTGAAAATGCCGAAGCTGGACGGACTGGCCCTGCTCAAGGAGCTCCAGCGGCAGGCAATTCCGACGGAGTGCATCATCGTAACTGGTCAGGGCACCGTGGACTCCGCCGTGCAGGCTATGCGCGAAGGCGCATACGACTACATCGAAAAGCCGCTTAACGCCGAAAAACTTAATCGTCTCAAGGCGCTGATTCCAAAAGCGCTCGAGAAGTTCAACGTCCAGGAGCGCAATCGCGAGCTGTCATCCAAGCTCGAGAATCTCACGCACTACGGTGAACTCACCGGGCAATCTGAAGAAATGCGCGCCGTCTATCAGATCATCGATTCGGTTGCGCCGTCAACCGCGAGCGTGATGATCCTTGGTGAATCGGGAACAGGAAAGGAGCTCGTCGCGAGAGCGCTTCACACAAAGAGCGATCGCGCAAAGGGGCCGTTCTTCGCGCTGAATTGCGCTGCGCTGCCGAAAGACATTCTCGAGAACGAGTTGTTTGGGCACGAGAAGGGAGCCTTCACGGGCTCTACGAACGAGAAAGCAGGCGCTTTCGAGATGGCGCACGGTGGGACTATCTTCCTCGATGAGGTCGCCGAGATGGCGCCTGACATCCAGGTCAAGCTCCTCCGCGCGATTGAGACGCGGACCATCCGCCGGCTTGGCGGCAAAAAGGAAATCGCAGTCGATATCCGTATCGTTGCTGCTACCAACCGCGACCTTCAGAAGGCTCTGGCCGAGAATCAGCTGCGCGAAGATCTCTATTACCGGGTTGCCGTTGTCGAAGTTTTTCTCCCGCCGTTGCGCGACCGCGCGGGTGACATCAAGCTTCTCGCCAACGAGTTTCTTGCGCGCTTCTCGCAGCAGAACGGAAAGAAAATCAAAGGCTTCGATCAGAACGCGTGGGAATGGATTCTCTCGCATAATTGGGCCGGCAACGTGCGTGAGCTAAAGAATACAGTCGAACGTGCGGTGATCATGGCCCGGGGCGATGTCATCACCGTCGAGGACGCGCAACCGCGTCATTTGCGGATGAGCGGCGAGATGCCGGCCATTACGATGGCTTCTGGCTCGTCTCTCGCAGATGCAAGGAAGCAGTTGGTGCTGCGCACCTTCGCTACTGCGAATGGCGATCTGTCGCGAACGGCGAAGGTCGTGGGGATTTCGGTCGAAGATGTGCGGGCTGAGTTGTCGGCACTGCTTCACACGAACGGTGCATCTCACGCTGCAAAGACGGAAGTGCCCGAAACGGCAGCAGTCAGCTCGAAGGCTCGTGGCGCAGCCGCCTCGAAGCCAAAGCCGAAAAAGAAATAATCCGAGGTAACGCGATGTCCGAGTACGAGTGGGAAGAAGACGACGAGCCATTCGTCGTCATTGAAAAGAGCGAGCCGGGAATCGGAACGTTCCTGGCGGGTCTCGCAATCGGGGCTGGGATCGCCCTGCTGTTCGCTCCTAAGAGCGGAGAAGAGACTCGCCGAGACATCGAGCGACGCGCGCGAAAAGTCGGATCGCAAGCGCAGGATTTCGTGAGCGAAGTGACCGAGTCGGTGGGCGACAAGCTTCAGGAAGCGAAGGAAGGTGTCGAGAATCGTTTCGATTCCGCGCGGAATGCAGTTGAGCTCAAGCGACGTCAGGTGACCAACGCCGTCGATGCCGGGCGGGTCGCCGCGCAGCAGGCGCGCGTTGAGCTCGAGCAGCGCATCGCGGAAACGAAGGCCGCGTATAAAGAGAGCTAGTGCCACAGAGGCCGCTCCATCTCAGGATCGGCTGGACGCTGCGCGACTATGCCAAGCGCGTCTGGGACAACAGTGGTGAGGACAACGTTTTCTTCCTGGCGGGCGGGATTGCGTTCAATCTCCTGCTCGCCGCTGTTCCGTTCATCCTCCTTTTTGCCGCGGGCCTCGGCTATCTGCTGAATCAGTCTTCGGACGCGTCGTCTCTGGAGATCAACGCGTTAGTAGACAGATTTCTCCCGCCGCATCCGACAGGCCAGTCGCCTCTCGCCAAAGTGCTCGTGGACATCATCAAGTCCACGCAGGCGATCGGAGTTTACAGCATCATCGGCTTCGTCTGGTTCTCCACTCGATTGTTCGGCTCCCTGCGCAGTGTGCTCTGCGCGATTTTCGACATCGATTCTGATCGCGGCATAATCGCCGGCAAGTTGTTCGATGTTCAGATCACCGTTGTTTCGTCCCTTCTTCTAGTGGCGTACACTGCGCTCAACGCGTACATGGCTCTTGCCACAACCAAGGGACTCGTGGTGCTCGGCCAGATCGGTGTGAGAAAGGACCTGATGGGAACGGTGGAATACAATATCGGCCAGTTCATTTCGCTGGTGTTCATAGGGCTGATGTTCTTTTCACTGTACAAGTATCTGCCCAACAGAAAGATCCGCTGGCAGACCGCGTTTATCGCTTCGATGTTCACGAGTATCCTGTTGGAAGTCGCGAAACGGGTGTTCGGATTGTATGTGTCGCGTTTCAATCCCGGATCACTCTACACGGGAACGCTGGCGGCCTTGGTGATTCTGGTGATCTGGCTCTATTACGCCGCAACGATTTTCATCCTCGGTGGCGAAGTGGCCCAAGTCTATGAATTACGGAGAGTTAGGCGATTGCAGCGAGAGGCGTTCGAGGACTAGTTCCCTGCGGCAGGGAAGTTGCGTAAGTTTCCGTGCGCCGTAGAGAGCGGTGCATTAACATCCTGGGAGGCGCTCGTGCGTAAGCTATTGGCAGTGGCCATTCTGGCCGTATCGATTACCGCTTGCAAGAAGACTGCAAGTGGCGATCTCGAAGTCGAAAAGCCTGTGGTCGGAACGGTAACTGATACGCTGAACGTACCCAGCGTCAGTGTGACGACAGACTCTACGATGGTGGCGGTTCCGAAGGTCGAGGTGAAGAAGGATTCAGCGATGATCAAGGTTCCAAAGGTCACAATCAAGAAGTAGTCTGATCAACAATTGAGCCCGCTGCTGAATTTCAGTGGCGGGCTTTTTTGTTTCGTTTCCTCAGCTCCCGAGACTCTTTGACGCGGATTCGCCGGATTGGAGCGGATCAGATACGGGAAGGCGTTTTTTATTGTTTGAAAACACTTGCTTGTAGAATTTTGGCTCTGGGCCGAAGTGTA
>JBDUEH010000385.1:0-3114 GCA_040002555.1 Gemmatimonadales bacterium
GACTATCGCATCATGAAGGCGAGTTCTGGCGAAGAAGGCCTCGAGACATCCACCGAGCTTGCCAAAAGAAACGTTCCGGTCGCGCTTTTTCTTGCGGATCAGCGGATGCCCGGAATCTCCGGCACCGAGATGCTGCGCGAAGCGATGAAGCTCCATCCTGAATCCCAGCGCGTGTTGCTCACTGCATACGCGGACACGGACGCGGCCATCGCGGGAATCAACGAGATCGGGCTTAATCACTACCTGATGAAGCCTTGGGATCCGCCGGAGGAGAAACTCTACCCGGTGCTCAACGATCTTCTGGCCGAATGGCGCGCACGCTTTCTTCCATCATTCGACGGAATTCGAGTGTTTGGATCGCAGTGGTCTCCACAGTCTTTCACCACGAAAGATTTTCTTTCGCGCAATCGCATTCCGTACGAGTGGGTTGATATTGACAAAGACGCCACCGCCCGCGCCCTCGCCGAACAGCATGCCGGCGACCTCACTCGGCTCCCGGTACTTTTCTTCCCGGACGGTTCGCATCTCATAGCGCCGTCCACGATGGAGCTTGCGACTAAAGCCGGGATGCAGACGCATGCGAATCTCGCCTTCTACGACGTCATCGTGATCGGCGGTGGCCCAGCGGG
Source organism: Gemmatimonadales bacterium (assembly GCA_040002555.1). Lineage (GTDB taxonomy): Bacteria > Gemmatimonadota > Gemmatimonadetes > Gemmatimonadales > Gemmatimonadaceae > UBA4720. The sequence goes on from JBDUEH010000385.1 coordinate 630, forward strand.
ATTGGCAAACGCTGTGTACGCAGCGTCGGAGGGATTGCGCACCGTCCTCGTGGAATCGCAGGCAGCAGGCGGACAGGCCGGCACCAGCTCGCTCATCGAGAACTATCTAGGGTTTCCAGCTGGCGTCACTGGCGCTGACCTCGCACATCGAGCAACGGCCCAAGCGCGTCGGTTCGGCGCAGAGTTGTTGACGGGCCAGGAAGTTATCTCGATCCGGCGCGACGATCCGTATCGGGTCGTCGTGCTGGCCGACGGAACCGAGCTGACCGCATTCTGCGTCGTGATCACGACGGGTATGACAGCACGTATGCTCGAAGTACCCGGCCTCGACAGGCTTCACGGAGTCGGAGTTTTCTACGGCGCGGCAATGACTGAAGCCGCGCGATACCGCGAGAAGGACGTCTGCGTCATTGGAGGCGCAAATTCCGCGGGCCAGGGTGCATTGTTCTTCTCGCGTTATGCACGGAAGGTGACAATGCTCATCAGGTCGGGCGACCTCACCACGACGATGTCGCGTTACCTGATCGATCGCATTAAAGCGACGCCTAACATCGCCGTGGTCACCGGTGCCGAGGTCGAGAGCGCGGAAGGAGAGGACTCGCTCGAATCGATCACCGTGAAGTTCGCCGAATCGGATGAGCGCAAAACCATTCCCATGTCTGCAATGTTCATTTTCATTGGCGTATTGCCGCACACGGACTACCTCGCCGGCTTGCTCGAGCGCGACGAGGGGGGGTTTGTCGTCACCGGTGGCGATATCCCAAAAGAGCACGGGCGCCCGAAAGGTTGGACGCTCGAACGATTGCCGTTCAGCTTCGAGACAAACATTCCTGGCGTTTTCGCTGCTGGAGACGTGCGTTCCGGAGCTAACCGACGCGTCGCCGCAGCCGTCGGCGAAGGGTCGGCTACAATTCATTCGGTTCATCGCTACTTGCTGACGGTATAGACTATGGTAGATACCGCACGCTCGGAACTAATGGCATTGCTTGCAGGCCACCGCGCCCTCGGAAAGGCGCCTGCGTCGGAACACGAGTGGCTCGTCGATAACGGAATCCGGCGGCCATTCGAGGCGGGCGAGGTCGTCACTCCGAAAGGAGAGAAGGCAAAGTGTCTCTATATCGTGTTCAGCGGTGACATCGTAATTCGCACCGACCGCGGCGCGGGTGCTCACAAGATCATCGGATGGAAAGCAGGCGACGCTGGCGGTGTGATGCCATACTCACGCGGTGCATCGCCTCCGAATGATTCGATCGCTGAGGAGCCGAGTGACACACTGGCAGTTCCAGCGGAAAATCTCGACGAAATGATCCGCGAGTGTCCGACTATAACAGCGGCTCTCGTGCACGCTATGGTCGATCGGGCACGGCAATTCACGTCAAGCGACTTGAGAGACGAGAAACTCATCTCACTTGGAAAGCTCGCTGCGGGACTCGCTCACGAGTTGAACAATCCGGCATCGGCGGTGATTCGCAGCTCGAAACGGCTCACCGACAGTCTGAACGATGCGGAGAAAGCCGCGCGTGAGATGGCGAAGGCGCAGCTCACCGATGAGCAGTTCGGATTGATCGAGAAGACCCGCAACATTTGCGGTGTTCCTGGCGGTGGTGCGCCGCTGACCTCTCTCGCGCGAGCTGATCGCGAGGACGCGATATCGGAATGGCTGTCAGAGCACGACGCAGATGAAGAGTCCACGCTTCCCCTCGCAGATACGTCGGTGTCGATCGGCGCTCTCGATACGCTTGCCGAGTCTGTAACTGGCGAAGCTTTGGATGCTGCAATTCACTGGCTTGCCGCGTGCTGTACCGTTCGCTCGTTGTCGGCTGAGATTCACACGGCCGCGACCCGGATCGATCAACTCGTGAGCGCGGTGAAGGGTTTCTCGTATATGGACCACGCGCCCACGCCCGAAGCCGTGGATATTCGCCGCGGGATAACGGACACGTTCACTATGCTTGGCGGAAAGACGCGCGCAAAATCAATCGACGTGTCGATCTCAATCCCGGCCGATCTTCCGAAAGTGTTTACGGTCGGAGCTGAGCTGAATCAGATATGGATGAACCTGATCGAGAACGCGCTCGATGCTGTTTCCGAGAAAGGCCACGTTTCCGTCACAGCCGAGCACGAGCTCAACAAAGTAGTTGTCAACATCATCGATGACGGTCCGGGCGTTCCCCTGGAAATTCAGCCTCGCATCTTCGATCCGTTCTTTACGACCAAGGGCGTTGGCAAAGGCACGGGCCTCGGCCTCGACACCGTGCGACGCTTGCTGCAACGGCATGAAGGCGAGATCTCTCTCGATTCAAAGCCGGGCCGTACGGAATTCCAGGTGAGGCTGCCGATAGAGAAGTAGCTACGCTCCGCGGCGACCACCTGATTTCGCAGACGTCGCCTGCGGCTTTGGCTGTGTCGGTCTGGCATGCGGCGTCGCTCCCGAACCTTTGCGGTCGGGCGTCACTCCATGCGGGGTCTTGGGCTTTTTCGAAAA
>JBDUEH010000386.1:0-3113 GCA_040002555.1 Gemmatimonadales bacterium
TGCCAGCCAGAATGCAGGAGCCGAGTGCAGACCGATAACTGCGGCGTTGATGCCGATATCTCGCGCCCCAAATGGATGTCGCGCGGCCAGGGCGCCGAGCGGGATCGCAATGACAACAGCGAGCACGAGAGCCGTGCCGGTGAGCAGCAGTGTCGCGGGTACTCGCTCCAGAATCAATGAGAGGCTGCCTCTACCCTGCACGTACGAAACTCCCATGTCACCGCGCGCAACTCTCACGAAATAGGTCGCCGCTTGTTGCGGCAACGGCGCATCGAGGCCGAAGCGGTGACGCATGAACGCATAGTACGAGGCGTCACCATTTTCTCCTGCTATTGCAACGATGGGGTCGCCTGGCGCGACGTGTACGAGGATAAACCCGATCAGGACAATTCCGAAAACCGTTGGGATCAGCTGAAGCAGCCGTCGCACAACGAACCTGCTGTTCAATTGCGGCAGTGCGCTGTCGCGGCGAAATGCGGCGAATTGCTGAACCCGGAACACCGGGAATTGAACGCAACTGTGTTGAGCGTTTCAACAAGCCAGACATAAGGCTGGTCGCGAACGGCGATTTCCTGAATTCGATGATACAATTTTCGTCTCACCGCCGTGTCGAGTGCGGCTGAAGCCGAGTCGAACAGGCTGTCCATCGCGGGGTTGCGGTAGGCAGCGGTGTTCGAGAAAGGAACAGGGCCGATACTGGAAGAGACATACTGTCGCCGCACTCCGATTTCCGGATCGGTTCCATTGCAATAGGAAATGATCGCAGTGTCGAAATCGCGCTTTTTGAAGACAGTTTCGGCAAACACCGCTGATTCCAGCGGGGTGATCCGAAGATCCAGGCCGATCACACGGAGCTGGGCACGGAGAATGTCTCCGTATTTCGTCTGCCCGGGCATTGCCGCAAAGCCCACAACGAGTGGACTTCCGTCAGGTATTCCTTTCACACCACGTGACGTTCGCACGCCACCGTTTTTCGCGGATATCCAACCTGCGTCGTGCAGAAGCCGCGAGGCGATTGCAGTGTCAAAAGCTGGCACCGGGAGATCCGTCGCGTGCGCAAAGCGAATCCCCGAGGAAATCGGCGCTTCAGCGACGTGGCCTTCGCCGAAAAGGACTCGCTCGAGCACCTGCTGTCGATTGACTCCATATGCTACGGCGCGTCGAACGCGGATATCCCGGAACAGTGGCCGGTCGAGGTTGAACCCGAGCGTGCTGACGCAATTGCTGCCGCCAGAATAACCTGGGTACTGCCGAACCGTGAATCGCGGGTCGTTCCGTAACCGACCGCGTTCCGGGCCGGGGACCCCAAACAGCCAGTCCACCTCTCCGGCTTCAAATGCAATCACCTGAACCGACGCGTCAGGGATGATTCGAATGGAAAGACTACCGATCGCAGGGGGTCCGCCGAAATAATCCTTGTTTGCCACAAACCGAATTTCGGATCCTGGAGTGTAGGAAACGAACTTGTAAGGTCCGGTACCTATGGGCGCTGTGTTCGCAGGATTGCGGAGCGGGTCCGAACCTCGAAATATGTGTTCGGGCATGATCGGGGCTTCTTCCATGTTGAGCTGCTGAAGAAGCGGTGCGTACGGGCGTCGAAAAACAAACTCGACAGTCGAATCGTCCGGCGCATCGACGCGGTCCAGCACAGGCCCCAACGATGCTCGCGTTCTCGAATGAAACTTCAGGAGCAACTCGTCGAACGTGAACTTCACGTCAGCCGAGCCGAACGGCTTTCCATCGTGCCATTTCACGTTGTGACGGAGATGAAAGCGGTAAAGCGAACCGCCTTGCTCAATATCCCAGCTCGTTGCAAGTGCCGGTATCGGCCGGAGCTGATCATCGAGCTCCACGAGTCCATCGTAGAGGATGCCGGCGGCCGTGTGTACACCGCCGTTTGTTGTGATCGCCGTGTTCAGCTGACCGGGATCGCTGGCAATGGCCGCGACAAAAGAGCGATCCCTGTTGGAATCGGGCTTGCAGCCGGCTCCGCACAGGGTCAGAACGATAGCAATCATGCTGTGGCGCGCTTGCCGCAAATATCCTCCCTTGCTACCATCAAATTAGCTCGCGCAAGCCACTCCAGAAACGCCGAGGTCCGAGGCTCAGTGTCGGTCATTTTCCCGTGACCAAATCCGGAATTGGACGAAGGCGTGACAACCGAGGTCTCGAACGAAGACGAATCTCCCATTCCTACTCCACAAAGCGCCGGAGTAACCGACCCCGCCTTTTCCATGAAATGTTCGAGCATAGCGGCGGCGCGGTGTTTGTCTACAGAATTAGGACGTGAGCAACTCTACTAATTCGACGCGCGTTGCATCCGTCGACGAAATCAGATCTCATTTCCCGGCGCTCGACCGTAAGCACAACGGATATCCCGTCGCCTACTTCGACGGGCCGGGCGGAACGCAGGTTCCGCGTTCCGTCGCCGAAGCGATGGTCGACTACCTCTTTCATCACAACGCCAACACCGACTGGGCCTATCCTTCTAGCGCCGAGACGGATGCGGCGATCGCGTATGCGCGTGAAGCGTTCGCGGATTTTCTGAACGCGTCGCCCGATGAGATAATCTTCGGCGCGAACATGACGACGCTCAACTTTCATCTATCGCGCGCATTGGGTCGCGACATGAACACCGGCGATGAGATAGTCGTCACGGAGCTGGATCATCATGCGAACGTCGATCCCTGGAGAGAGCTGGCCCACGATCGCGATCTATGCGTCAGAACCGTTAAGCTGATCCCGGAAACTGGCCAGATCGACTGGGACGATTTCGAGCGAGCGATTAACGGTCGCACCAAGCTGGTCGCAATAGGCGCTGCATCCAACGCCCTCGGCACCATCAATGATGTGAAGAGAGCGGGTCAGATCGCGCAAGATGCTGGCGCGAAGATTTTCGTCGATGCGGTGCACTATGCACCGCATTCGTTGCCTGATGTACGCGATCTCGATTGCGACTTTCTCGCCTGTTCGGCCTACAAGTTCAACGGACCGCACATCGGCGTTCTGTATGCGAAGCGTGATCTCCTTCAGGCGGCTCGATTTCCAAAGCTGATTCCGTCGCACGATTCGGCTCCCGAGCGGGCGGAAACCGGGACGCTCAATCATGAAGG
>JBDUEH010000387.1:0-3108 GCA_040002555.1 Gemmatimonadales bacterium
TTCTGGTTGTAGGCGAACCCGATTCTTGTCACGGGCGTCCCTACGAAAATGCGCGAGTGCGATTCACGTGCGCAGTATATAAATCGCAATAGTGTGGCGCAATAATTTTTCGGCGAGAATTGGGGCTCTCGGGTGAAATATTTTTCTATCAGGAATTTTTTTCCGGCTTCTCGCGAATCGCGACATTTTCCAAGCCGGGTTCCCGTTAGCCACGAAGGCACGAAGGACACGAAGACACTGTCAGGGGACACAAGTTCGTTCTGTCTTTTTTCCGTTCAGGTCCGATGTAAACGATCTCTCGCGTCCCGGTGTTAGCTGAATGAGACCAGCACTCCGCCGTGCTCACGCCTGAACCAGAGACATCGAATGAAACCGGATCGCGCTCTTTCCTGGACGCTCGCCATAGCACTCTCTCTCGTACTTCCACTGTCAACGGCTCTGGGTCAGACCGCCTTTGCTGGAACGTGGTCTGGAGAAATGATCACCGATGCTTTTCGAGGGACGATGGTCATCGACATTGAGAGGGGGACACCTGAGTGGGCTCTCAAGCTGGCTGTCACAATCGGAGACCGGACTTCCGAAGGGCCGGGAAAAATCACGATGCTCGGGTCGGACTCGATCCGGTTCAGCTCGATGGTTGGAGGTGCAGAGGCGACATATGCGGGAGCTCTACGAGGAGACTCGCTCGTTGGCACGATGCAGGCACACCGCGACGGTCAGCTCCTGGGCCGGGGAAGGTGGGTCGTTTCAAGAGGCGTGCGTACTTCGGTGGTTCCAACGGCCGCTGCGACCACGCCGCTCGCCGTTTTCGAGGAGGCGTGGAGACTAATCGATACGCGATACGGAAACTTTCCCGCAAAGGGAATCGATTGGGGGTTGATCAAGCGGATTTATCGGGACGAGGCAGCGGCGGCCAAGACTGACCGTGAACTCGCATCGACGATCTCAGCCATGCTCGGACATTTGAACGACAATCACATTAGCGTGCGGGTAAAAGACACGCTCTATCGTCCCAACGGCAACATCGATCGTTCGAGCTTCGTTGAAGACAGCATCGTCGCGAAGCGGTTTGTCTCACCCGCTCAGAAGTCGGGAGCGGGAAACTGGACGTGCGCGTGGATGGCGGACTCGATCGGCTATCTCCGGATCGACGGGTTTCAGAACGCGCGAAACACGCGCGCAGAGATCGACTCGGTTCTCAACACCTTCCGCCGGGCACGCGGCCTGGTCATAGACCTTCGCAAGCACTTTGGAGGAGACGACCCGTCTGCAAACGAGGTGATCGATCGCTTCGCCACATCCAGAGGCATGTACCTTACCAGCCGCGCAAAAGGAGGAGATGCCCACGATGTCTTCCTCGAACCCAGGTCTTTCTACTTCGAGCCCAAGGGCGCGTGGCAGTTCACAAAGCCGGTCATGGTCCTGACGAGCCGGAGAACTGTCAGCGCAGGGGAGAATTTCCTGCTCGGAATGCGCGAGCTTCCACAGGTCACGGTGATTGGGGATGTAACCTCAGGTGCATTCGCTGACGTAGGGCATTTCAAGCTGAGCAACGGGTGGGAGCTGAATTTTCCGTTCAATCGGTTCGTTGACAGAAATGGATTCTCGTGGGAGGGAGTTGGATTGGCGCCTGATATCAAGCTTGTTGCTCGACCATCGGACATCGCGGCGGGCAAAGACATCGTCCTGGATTTCGCGGTGCGAGCCGTGAAGGCTGCGTCTGTCAAATAAACCGGCGGTCGCTCACACTCCTGAAGTCAGCAGCGCGCTCGCCATTAGTGCCGGTGCTGGCAACGGGAGTGCGTTCGAGGCCCTGTATCATGAGCACCTTCCGCAGATCTACGGGCTGTGCCTCCGAATGACGGGAGACGAATCGATGGCTGCAGATCTCACTCAGGACATTTTCATCCGGATCTGGAAGCAGCTCTCGAGTTTTCAAGGTGGCAACTTTGGTGGCTGGATCTACACGCTTGGGCGAAACGTCATTCTCAATGACCAGCGCGCCCGAAAAAGATTCGCCGCTCTCGTCACGTTCGAGGACGACGTCGCAGCAGTCGAACCGCCAGGGCCCAGGATCAGTCGTGAAACGGCTCTGACAATTTCTTCAGCTATCGAGACGCTTCCACCTCGTGGCCAGGTCGTATTCCGCATGCACGACGTCGAGGGATACTCAGCTGAAGAGATTGGGGAGTTTCTCGGTTTGAGCCCTGCCACGGTTCGTGTCCATCTGCACAGGTCGCGCAAGCGACTCGCATCGGTTCTCCTCTCGTGATCGATCACCTTGACGAGAGTGACATCAACGACCTGCTCGACTCGCGTCTTGGCCGCGATCGGGAGAACGACAGTCGCCTTCATCTATCCGAGTGTGCGGATTGCATGAACAGCACGAACAGGATCGCCGCGATCATTACAGCAGCGATAGAGGCGCGCGTCGCTGTTCAGCCTGACAGGAACCTGTGGCCCGCCATTTCCAGGGCGACGATTTACTCTGGCGGACGCAGGGATGCCAGGAATCCATGGATTTACACGATCGTACTGACTTGTCTTGTCTCCAGTTCTATCACCCTATGGCTCGTCGTTTCACCACCGTGGGCGCGCCAGGCAGCACGTAAAACACCGGTGCAGATCGAGGCGAGGCCTGACATCGGCGAAGCAAGGCGAAGCCTGATTGCCTTGCTTAAAGAAAGGAGCGACGCCACAAAGGTTCGGGAACTCGGACGAGTTGTGCCAATCGTAGGGGCTGATTCTGCCGAGCGTCTTTGGACAAATTTCTTCGCAGTCGTCTCGACCATCGAATCCGCGGCGGACCGGCGCAAGGTCCTGCTGGATGTGGTGCCCTTCAGTGTCGGAAAACCGGCGGTCACTGGGCTGATCATCGACAGCGTCGAGCCGATGCTCTCTTCGTCGAACAAGAGGGACGTTCTCGTCGCGCTCGCACGTTCGGGCAGCGTCGTCACCGATGCGTTACGGGAGCGCTATCTCAATGTGGCTTTGTCTATCTCGAGCGAGAACGACCGGGCACGAGCTCAGGACGCGTTGAACCGGGACTGAGCTGGCTCAGACCTTGTGGTAGACGATCCTCGCTGCCTCGGCACGATCGCCTGCCTG
>JBDUEH010000388.1:0-3106 GCA_040002555.1 Gemmatimonadales bacterium
TATGAAGGCGAAGCGATGGTGATGGATTTCGGAATCGCCAAAGCCGTAAGCGTTGCTGGAGCAGATACGCTAACTCAGACGGGAATGATGGTCGGAACTCCTGCGTACGTGAGCCCTGAACAGGCCGCCGGAGAGACAAACCTCGACGGTCGCAGCGATCAGTACAGCCTTGGCTGCGTGATCTACGAGATGCTGAGCGGGGAGCGCGCGTTCAGCGGCCCCACTGCACAGTCGGTGATGGCCAAGCGATTCACGGAGACCGCAAAACCACTTCGCACGATAAGGATCACCGTTCCCGAGTCGGTGGAAAAGGCAGTCGCACGCGCGATGTCAACCGATGCCGATTCGCGTTACAAGAGTGCAGCTCAATTCGCGCAGGCTCTCGCGTCAGGCACGCTCACCACACCGAGCGACACGGCGACAATGCCGCAGCAAGTCGTCGCGTCGGCGAAATCCGTTGCCGTACTCCCGTTCTCGAACATGAGCAACGACGCCGAGAACGAGTATTTCGCCGACGGTATGGCGGAGGAGATCATCAACGCCCTGTCGAAAATTCAATCTCTTCGCGTTGCTTCCCGCACCGTTTCGTTCGCGCTCAAGGGAAAAAACGAGGACCTCGCGGAAGTCGGGAAAAAGCTCCACGTGTCCACCGTTCTCGATGGAAGCGTGCGCCGAATGGGTAACCGTCTACGGATTACCGCTCAGCTCGTGAACGTCGCCGATGGATATCAGTTGTGGTCGGAGCGCTATGATCGCGAGATGGAAGACGTCTTCGCAATTCAGGACGACATCTCACAGGCGATCGTGAAAGCGTTGCGCGTAATTCTTACCGAGGGAGAAAAGAAGCAGATCGAGAAAGTACGCGCAGTGAATGTCCAGGCGTATGACTATTACCTGCGCGGACGTCAGTACTTCCATCAACTCCGCCGCAAAAGCATTGAGTACGCGAAGCAGATGTTCAACAAGGCTATCGAGATCGATCCGGAATACGCGCGTGCGCACGCCGGTGTCGCCGACTGCTACTCCCTGCTGTACACGTACTTCGATGCGCGCGAGTTCAATCTTCGCCAGGCTGACATCTCGAGCAGCAGGGCTCTCGAGCTCGAGCCCGATCTGGCCGAGGCGCATGTTGCCCGCGGACTCGCCGTCTCGCTCAGCAAGAGATTCGATGAGGCCGAGCGCGAGTTCGAAACGGCGCTGAAGCTGGATCCGAAGCTTTTCGAGGCGGCCTACTGGTTTGCTCGCGCCCGGCTTTCACAAGGACGGTACGAGGAGGCAGCCAAGCTGATGGAGCGCGCCGTCGCAATTCGCCCCGAAGAGAATCAAACCTGGGGCTTCCTTGGCCAGGCTTTGACGGGCCTTGGCAAGCATGACGAGGCCGCCGCAGCATACAAACGACAGGTGAAGCTGATCGACGAGCATCTCGAGCTCAATCCCGATGACCCGCGAGCATGTATCCTCGCCGCGGTAGCGAATGCGATCATCGGCGACAAGGAGCGCGCGGTTCAATTTGCCCAGCAGGCGATGCTGGTCGATCCTGAGGATCCGATGCTGTTGTACAATGTCGCTTGCACCTATGCGCAGCTTGCAATGCCCGATGAGTCGCTAGGCGCGCTGGAGAAGGCCGTGGAAAAAGGCTGGGGAGACAAGAACTGGATCGAGCACGACAGCGATCTCGATTCGATCCGGAGCTCGCCGCGCTACAAGGCCATCGTTCAGGCGATGTAGCGCCGCGCTCCCGTTTATCGAACTATCAGTCGTTGTACCCAGGGGTAAGGCTTTTTTGAACCGACCGTTATCTGATACTCACCTGATGACTTCGGCGTGAACTCGGCGTCGAATGTCTCACCGACATTCAGGCGCCTTTTTGCCGGGCCTTCGTTACGATTGCCGACCGGAAGGTCATAGCCGTCTTTCGCACGCGGTGTCCAGGTTACTGGAGTCGTGTCCTGTCTCACCGAAAACGTGTAGGGATCGGCAGGTCCGATGTTGATGAAACGAAATCGCTGCGTAGTTCCCCGTTTTATGACGAGGGGCGCAGGAAGTGAATCGCCGTTGACGATCACCTTGTCGCCTTTTTCTCCATCCCAGCCGAGTACAAAAGAGTGATCAATTGAAGGATCGTATTTCTGCTTCGGCTCGAGCACTACTGCCGCTCCATACATCCCAGACGTCAGCTGCTCGATATCGTTGAGATGTGTGTGGTAGATGAACGTTCCTGCGCGCGGCATCGTCAGATGTGCGACGAAAGAATCCTGAGGCGCTATCATTGGCGCGACCTTCTTCGACATTCCGCTCCAGCCGGCGACACCGTCTGAGAAACTCTCGAGCTCGATGCCATGCCAATGCACCGATGTGCCTTGGTGGGATCGGTTGATGATTGTCACTTCGGTTGGAACGTTGCGATGGAAAACCAGCACGCCTCCGGCTTTTTCCACGGAATCGGGTGCGGGTGGGGTGTCACCGCGCTGTAGCACGTAAGACATATTGAGCGGACTTCGGCCTTTTCGCGACTTCTCATCAGCGAAGAGTCTGAACTTCGCGATCTTCGCTTTAGAATCTGTCGCAACTGCACGTGCCGACGGATTCACGATGAGTCCGAGAACAAGCCCCGCCATGTGCTTGTTTGGATCGGCTTCGTGCATGTGCTCGCCACCTGTCTCATCGAGCCGTGCGTCGTGATTCACGTGGAATACGAGATGGCAATGGAAGAGCCAGTTCCCGGGACGGTTGGGGCTGAAGACCATCGACATCGTGGTGAAAGCATCCATGGATTCAGTAACTGACATTCTCTGGCGGTCAGCAGTGAAAGCCGTGTCACGAAACGGCGTGCCCTGGGAAAGCATTTTGAAATAGAAACCATGCAGGTGCATCGGATGACCGCGAACGCTGCCGTTGATGACTCGCCATCTGAGGCTGTCGCCAACGTTTGCCGATATGCGCTCGGTGTACGGCCAGCCTTTGCCGTTGATTGCCAGCGCGTTCCGATAGTGAGTAGAGTCGATCGGATCGCCATAAATATTGATGACGAAAATTCTGTCGTCGGCTCTGCCGTTCACCGGATCGACGATAAGCGCCGAGGTCATTTGCTCTCGTTCGTGCGTGT
>JBDUEH010000389.1:0-3096 GCA_040002555.1 Gemmatimonadales bacterium
CCGTCGACACTGAAGGTGCGAGCTTCCATCGGTTCATCGATCGAATCTATCTCCTCCAGCTTTCGACGCGCGACCGCAGCGCGATCATCGACCCACTTCCAATCGGGATGCCGAAGGGACTTGGCGAGCTTTTCGAGGACAAGGATGTCGAAGTCGTTTTTCACGATGCGGATTATGATTTGAGACTGCTGCATCAGGATTACGGCTGGCACGTCAACCACATCTTCGACACGCGGATCGCTGCTCAGCTTCTTGGAATCAAGGCGTTTGGTCTCGCCGCTTTACTCGAACAGTTCTTCGATGTGAAGCTCGACAAGAAGCATCAGCGAGCTGACTGGTCGCTACGTCCGCTTACGAGCGGGATGCTCGACTACGCTGCGCAGGATACGAAGTACCTGCTCGATCTTCGCGACAAGCTTCGCGATCGCCTCGAGAAACTCGACCGCACTGAATGGGCGAACGAAGAGTTTCAGCGTCTCGAAGGAACGAAGTGGGAAGAGGACGATGGGTCGGGCGCGTTCCTGCGTATCAAGGGAGCGCGTGATCTCACTCGCCGCGAGCTCGGTCTGCTGCGAGAGCTCGTTCCCTGGCGTGACTCTGTGGCGAAGGAAATAGATCGCGCGACATTCCGAGTGATGGGCAATGAAGTTCTTCTCGACATAGCGCGCGCCGCGCCGAAGACAGCGCGTGAGCTTAGCACGATGAAGGGAATGCCGCGCGGAGTTCTGGAGCGCGGTGCGTCGGCGATACTTGCTGCCGTGACGCGCGGGCTCGAAGTCGCGGAAGAACATCTACCGAGATTCCCGCGAGCGCCGAAGTGGGATCGTGAGGAGGATTTTGACGAGAGAGTCGCGAAGTTGAAATCTGTTCGTGATGCTGCGGCGACTCGATTGTCGTTGGATCCCGGAGTGCTTTGCTCGCGAGAACGGCTCGAATCCATTGCTCGGAAGCGGCCGGAAAAGGTTGATGATCTGGCCGATATTCCAGGATTGCGGCGTTGGCAGATTTCCGAAATGGGATCAGAGTTTATCTCGGCGCTCGCCACTTAATTCGTTCCGCCGTGTCTCTGACTTTTTGACGCGGATCACGCGGATTGGGCGGATGAGATACGGGAACGCGTTGTAGACACGGCAGCGTTTTGAATTGCTTTTTAGGAGGCACTACGGGAGGCGGGTTGACCAAAGCCTAATTTCTTCCGCCGTTCTGTTTCTGATCCGCATCATCCGCGTAATCCGCGTCAGAAAGTCATAGATGCCGCGGACCGAAAGAATCTAGAACCCGAGATATGCCCGAACACGCGGCTCCATTTTCTCGGGAGTCCAGAACGGCTGCCAGACGAGGTTCATGACAACCTCTTCAACACCGGGAAGAGCTTTGATCTGGGTCTCGGCGTCGCCCATGATCTCGGGACCGGATGGGCAGCCCGGCGACGTGAGAGTCATATCGACTTTCACTTTCGTTCCATCGACCTGGATGGCGTACACGAGCCCAAGGTCGAGGATATTGAGATTGAGATCAGGGTCCTTCACTCTGCGGAGCGCGAGCTTGACCTGATCTTCGCTGACGACGCCCGACGTGGCGGGCGTTTCGTCAATTGCTTCAACGTTGTCGGTCATCCTGCGAAACCTAGCGCTTCTTGCTGTGCGAAGTCTTCGAGGTGGACTTCTTCACAGCTTTCCTGGACGATGTCGACAAGTGCTTCGCCTTCGAGGTCGAGCGGCTCAACGATGCTTTCTTAGCCGACGACGACTTGTGCGTCGAGCGCTTCACCGTCACGCAGCGAACGCGTGCGCGCTTGCTGTGCGATCCACGAACGGCGCGCACCTTCCTGCAACGAACCGGCGGCGGTGCAGTCCAGCCGAGTTCCTTGTCTGCACGGAAAGCATCCGGCATCGCGAGCACGGGAGTCGGACCATCCATGACTGCGAGCACCGCAGCGTCCGACAAATCGGAGCGAACGTCGGCAATCACTCTGGCAGGACGATCGGCTTTCGCTTCGTGAACGCGATTCGTGAGGAGGACGACGAACATCTCGCGATCGGGATCGATCCAGATCGACGTGCCCGTGTAGCCGGTGTGACCGTACGCCCGCTCGGTGAGATAACGACCTGAGCCGTAATCGCCGTCGGCCGTGTCCCAGCCAAGTGCGCGGTGACCTGCCGTGCGACGCGTGAAGAGCGCGACAGTCGACTCCGACAGGATCTGCGTGCCGTCATACGAGCCGCCGTTCAGCATCATCTGCGCGAAGATCGACAAGTCAGCGGCGGTGCTGAACAATCCGGCGTGTCCCGCGATTCCGCCGAGTGCGTAAGCATTCTCGTCGTGGACTTCGCCCTGAAGCGGATAGCCACGCGGCGGATGGACTTCAGTGGGAGCGATTCTGTACCGCAGTGAATCGGCGGGGCGATACTCAGTGTCGGTCATCCCGAGCGGTCCGAAGACGCGCCGGCTGAGGAACACATCGAGCCGCTGTCCGGAGACGGCTTCAACGATCATGCCGAGTACGTCGGCGCCGAGGTCGGAGTAGATGTAACCGGTATTTGGTGCGTACTCGAGCGGGGTCGAGACGACCATATCGCGGGCTTCCAATGGGCTGTGAGCTTTGCGCCACAGATCACGTCCGGCGGGAAGACCCGAGCGGTGCGTGAGAAGATCGCGAACGGTGACCTGGTCTTTGAGGCCGCCTGAGAATGCGGGGATGTAGCGGAAGACGGGTGCGTCGAGGTCGATTTTCTTTTCGTCGTAGAGCACCATGATGGCGGTGGTCGTTCCGACGACTTTTGAGAGAGACGCGATATCGTAGATGGTGTGTTGCGCGTCGACGGCCGAGCTGGAGGGGCCCCAGGAGAGGTGCCCGAAGCCGCGTTCCCAGACGGCGGCGCCCTTTCGTCCGACGACGACCGCGGCGCCGGGGTAGCCGCCGGCCTTGATGCCTCGCTGGACGACTCTGTCTATCGACTCGAGCCGCTCGGCGGACATACCAACTGCGTCCGGTGCCTTCGCGGGCAGACCGTCGCTGGCTCGTACGAGCGAGAGCGCGGTCATTATGACCTTCAGCAAATCCAACTCCTTCTCTACTGATACCTACTGGCAACA
>JBDUEH010000390.1:0-3096 GCA_040002555.1 Gemmatimonadales bacterium
GATCGAGACTTTGACCACTGGACTCTCGAACAAGATCTGGCAGAAGATCCGGCTGATCGAGCCAACGGGTCACTACACCGAACGGCGAACGGAAGGGACGAAGGCGTGACTGAATCCACAATTCGAGATCAGCTTCAGACCTCGGTCGGTACGGCTTACACGATTCAGCGTGAGCTAGGCGGTGGAGGAATGAGCCGCGTCTTCCTCGCACGCGACGAGGCGCTCGGCCGCGACATCGTGATCAAAGTCCTGCCACGAGAGATGGCCGCGGAAATGTCGGCCGAGCGTTTTACGAGAGAGATCAAGCTCGCAGCGGCGCTTCAGCATCCGCACGTGCTTCCAGTGTTGTCGGCGGGAGTCAGTGACGGACTTCCCTACTATATGATGCCGTTCGTGCGTGGCGACTCACTTCGCGTGGCGATGGACGCGGGAGCGATGTCGTTCGAGGAGCGAGTGGATGTACTGCGAGATGTTGCGCGCGCGTTGCGTTATGCCCACTCCGAAGGTGTCGTTCATCGCGACATCAAGCCGGAGAACATCCTGCTTTCAAGCGGAAGTGCTGTTGTCGTGGATTTTGGAATCGCGAAAGCTCTATCTGCTTCGAAAACAGAAGCGCCAGGAGGAACGCTCACTCTGGTCGGGGCCTCGATCGGTACGCCGGCCTACATGTCTCCGGAACAGGCGGCTGCAGATCCGAACATCGATCATCGCTCCGATATCTACTCGTGGGGCGTGATGGCGTACGAATTTCTTTCCGGACACCATCCGTTCGAAGGAAAGAAGACTCCGCAGCAATATCTCGCAGCGCATCTCGCAGAAACACCGGCGTCACTGACAGCGACAACTCCTGCTGTTCCTGCCGCGATCGCCGACGTGGTGATGCGTGCGATCGAGAAGGATCCTGACAAGCGCCAGCAGGACGCAGACGAGATTCTTACCCAGCTCGGTGGTTCTGGAAGGGGAACGGGGCCGGGTGTGACTGTCAGTCCCAAATCGTCGCGATGGAGAATTCCAGCAATCAGTGCTGCGGTAGTCTTGATCCTTGCTCTCGGATTGATGTTCACGAAAAACCGCGGCAACCTGAGCGCCGCGTCGCCGGTGATGCTCGCGGTTCTTCCATTCGAGAATCAGGGACCGGCCGAGCAGGATTATTTCGTCGATGGGTTGACCGACGCGGTGAACGGAAAACTTGCCGGTCTGTCAGGAATCAGCGTGATCGATCGTCGCAGCTCATCGTTGTACAAGAAGACGACAAAGCCCGTGAAACAGATCGGCACCGAGCTCGGTGTTCAATACGTGCTCGGCGGCGTAGTCAGGTGGGCGAAGACAGATTCGACATGGCGTGCGCAGGTGATGCCGACACTTGTGCGAACGAGTGATGCGACGACGCGGTGGGCCGGTGAACCGATGGTTGTGTCGTCAACGGATCCGTTTTCAGCGCAGACAGAAATTGCAACGAAGGTTGCGGGGGCGCTTCGCATCGCGCTCGGGTCGGATGACGTGCGCGAGCTTGCAGAGCGGCCAACGGAGAACGCCGAAGCGTACGACGCGTATCTCAGGGGAAAGGCGATCGTCGACGCAACAGTCAAGACATCTCTTTCGGTTCGCGATATCGATCAGGCGATCTCTGAGTTCAAGCGAGCAGTGTCGCTCGACCCGAAATTTGCGCAAGGATGGGCGCAACTGACGAAAGCCAGCTACACGCGTGCGGAAGCAGTGCCGGGCGACAGCGCGTCGTTGCGTGTTGCTATGGAATCGGCAAAGCGAGCCGCCTCACTAGATCCTGATGACCCGATGGTCATCGACATAAGGTCCGCCATCGCATTTTTCCAGGGCCACCGGAAGGAGGGTATCGCGATCGTGGCTGATGCCCTGCGAGGCGGCTTAACGAGTCCGGAGCTTTTTGTGACTCACGCGTACGACTTGATGGACGATGGCAAGCTCGACAGTGCAAAGGTAATGATGGCTCGGGCTCTCAAGCTCAATCCGCGCTTTGCACCCACACTTCTGGCATCTTCAGATCTCGCGGCGAAGCTCAGGGATTGGGTGGGCGCGGAGCGCAGCGCTAGGGCGCTGATCGCGCTGGACCCGACGGATGAGCGCGGCTGGGCAGAGCTCGCGGTAATTGCGCGCCAGCAGGGAGATACTGCGGGAATACGGAAGACCATTGAAGAGGCGTTCAGATACATACCAGCCCCAAGCAACCGCCTGCTCGTATTCATGGTGTATGCAGGACACAATCTGGGCACGCGCTTTGTGAGGATGAGTCCGGACCAGCTGCGAATCGAGACGCTGGAAGACAGTGTGAGGACGTACTACGACAACAAAGCCGACTTCTACCTCGCGCTCGGCGATGCAAGCAGGGAGAAGATCTATCACGACTCGATCATCTCGAAGCTCGAAGGGAGGAACCTCTCGGGTCCGGGCGAGGCTTCGTTGAGGTTGTTCCTTGCGAACGCTTACGCGTTTGCGGGCAAGCTTCCCGAAGCTCAGCGTGAGCTGGACCGTGCGCGCGCGTCGGCGAAGGCGATGCATCAAGTAGAAGGGGACGGAACCGTCGACATGGATCATCGAGTTGTCGCCGCGGTGCTCGCTCGCATCGGGCGGCAGGACGAAGCGATACGTGAACTGCGAAGCCAGATCAAGAACAGCACGTGGACAAGGCAGGGGTTAGCGCTTGAGCCGAAGCTTCGGGGCTTGCGGGGGAATAAAGCTTTCGAAGATTTCCTGAAAGAGAAGCAATAGCTCGCACCAGGAAACGACGAATCCAGCTTCCTCGTTCGGCAGATAGAGGCGAGCAAAAAACACGATTTGCTACGATCTCGACGTCCGGGGACGCAAGGCGATTTAGTGAAGCACGCTGGGTTCGCATTTTGTTTGATTGGCCCACAGCTTAATGAAGGCGTTGATATGACTGGGCTGGTGTCAAGAGTTGGTTAAGATGATCGCATTTGAAGGGTTGAGGTGATCGTGATACGACGTGGGTGCGAGGCAGCATCGACGGTTGATCCTGCTGATATACGCCGATTACCGAAATGCTTCGGCAGTGCGGCAAGAATTGGATTCGTCGGGAGCTGGCTCATTCTAGGCTCGGGG
>JBDUEH010000391.1:0-3093 GCA_040002555.1 Gemmatimonadales bacterium
TCGCCCGACGTTTTCCATTTCCGCGGGCCGTTCTCATTCTATGCGTCTGCGGGCTACACGCTTCAGTGGAGCCGCCGCCAGTTCCGCGGATTTGACGGAGCTGCGTTTGGTGATCCCCGCCAGAAGGAATGGGCGCCAAGCGGCGCTGATGCGCGTCACGTTCTTGTTCTCACGGGCGGATTCAGCGTGCCGATGCTGGGAACGGTTACAATGTTCGCGAGGACCCAGTCGGGATTGCCGTTCACACCGATCGTTCAAGGCGACGTCAACGGCGACGGACGCGGCGGCGATCGGGCTTTCATTCCCGATCCAGCCATGCTCGCCGATGCTGCTCTTGGCAATCAGCTCAAGTCTGTCATTTCAACCGGATCACCGAGCGCAAAGACCTGCATCGTCGCCAACATCGGCGTGGTCGCCGGACGCAATGGCTGCCGAGGGCCGTGGACCGAATCGCTCAACATTCAGTGGCGGCCGCCAATGCCGCCGAAATGGGGCGGACGCGTCACGCCCAACGTGTATTTTCAGAACGTGCTCGCCGGCGTAGACCAGGCGCTCCATGGAAGCAGCAATCTTCGCGGGTGGGGCTCCCAGGTGTCTCCCGATCCCGTGCTTCTCGTTCCACGAGGGTTCGACGCATCGGCAAAGCGGTTCAAGTACGATGTGAATCCAAGATTCGCCGAGACGCGGCCCGGTCGTTCGTTTGGCTTCGACCCGTTCCGCATCGTGGTGGATTTCTCTATCAATCTCTCGACTAATTTCGATCTTCAGCAGCTTCGCCGCGCTGTAGAGCCGGTGAAAACGAATACCGGATGGGAGCGTCGCTCTGCCGACTCACTCGCTTCGTTCTACATGTCGGAAACGTCGAGCATCCACAAAATGCTCATGGACAATTCCGACTCGCTCTTTCTGAGCCGGAGCCAAATGGCGGAGCTCCAGAAAGCGGATTCGATGTTCTCCGAGAGAGTTCGGGCGATTTACATCCCGCTGGGACAATTCCTGGCTCAGGAGGGAGGCATTGCCAACAAGGCGCAGCTCGACAGCGCGAAAGCGACGGAGAAGTTGTACTGGAAGATCTTCTGGGAACAACCGGAGATCGCAGGAGTGGTCATAACTCCGTCGCAGCGTGAGCTGATCCCGATGTTCAAATCGATGATTGCAACTCCGATGAAAGATCGCGAGCACAGTCAGTGGCAGTTTGGGTACCCGGTGAAATACACTGACAAGCCGAAGAAATCCCCTTGATTTCCTAGTCGCGACACGGGCGTCCTCTCGAGAGGCCGACAGGTCAGACTACCGCGGGGTTGGGCTTCAGTGCACCTTCCTCCCGTGAAGCTCAACTGGCGTAACGTTTTCCATGGTTTTCAAGCGCTCTCGATCATCGCATTTGCGATGGCTTGCGATCGCATTGTAGACCCTCCGCTTCCCGCCAATGCAACGGCATTCGTGCCGCCTCCAGTGTACGCGAGGTGGTGGGCCCTGACTACGACCTGTTCCGGGATTTCGGGTTCGCTCGACAAGGTCTCGTGGTACGTCGTTCCCGGTGTCACGCAGTTCCAGCTGAAAAAGGAGACGGTCTCGGCGTACTGGACCGAGGGCAGCAATTCGATCGTTGTCGCCGACTCTTCGGTCTTGGACGGAAGTGTTGTAAGGCACGAGATGCTGCATTCTCTTGTGCGGACCCGCGGGCATCCAAGATCGGCCTTTCTCGATCATTGCCTTGGCGTTGTGAGCTGCACGCCTGCCTGCGTCGCTGATGCAGGTGAGGCTCCTGCCGTTGGTCCGACGGGTCCCGCTGTGCCGGCTGACTCGATCGATATCGGAATCGACTTTCTGCCGAATCCGCCCGCCAGCAACGTCGATGGTGGCGTGTTCACCATGGTCGTCTCGGCACACAATAGCGCGGATCACCCTGTGCTTGTTTCGCTCCTGTCTCCCAGCGGATCGGTCGCCGCCCCGTTTTCCTACGCAATCAATCAGGCATTCGCGCTCGGCGGTGGCCTTCGGGGTTCAATCACCATCACCGACCCGGCGCTAACCAGATTTGCCGCCGGTGAAACAAAACGGCAGTATTTCGATTTCGTGATTGGGAGCGTGATCAGGAACAGATCGATCACGAACGGCGTGTACAGAGTAACCGCATCGTACGGAAGCCACTCGACGACCATAAATCCGTTCACAATTGCCGCGCCTCCATGAACGGGAATCAATCTCGATGATCGTGAAGCACGATCCCACGCACTTCGCCGAAGTTCAGGCGGCGTTGCGTGAAGCAAATCTCGGCTTTGCGGAGTCACATCCGGGAGAGGGTCCTGGTCGTCAACCGGTTCACACCGTGTACGGCGGCGCCCAGCTTTTTGCGGCGGACTCAGTTCCCAAGCTCGGGACGATCGCACTTCGTGCGATGACTCAATACATGGCGGACGCCGCAACGCTTGGACGCGCGCTTGGCATTGCCGATCATCCAGTGCTATCGACAATCGACGAACGAGTTCGCGACAAACTCGTACGAGAGCCGATCGAGGATTTCCGAATCGATTTTGAGGACGGTTACGGCAATCGGCCCGACTCGGAGGAGGATCACCACGCGGCCGTTGTGACCGAGGAAGTAACCAAGGGAATGGCGGCGGGGACGCTATCGCCGTTTATCGGTTTGCGCGTAAAGCCGTTAAACGAGGAGATGCGCGTTCGCAGCGTCCGGACGCTCGATCTCGTCGTCACAAAGCTTGTCGAGAACGGTGGATTGCCTGAGCGATGGATCGTCACCATTCCGAAAGTGACAATCCTCGAGCAGGTGGATTACACAGTTGCCGTTCTTCGCCAGCTCGAACACAAACTTGGGCTCGCGGATGGGACGCTTCTGTTCGAGCTGATGGTCGAGACGCCTCAGATCATCATGGATTCAAAAGGCATGTCGTTGCTCGCGCGCGTGCGAGACGCTTCGGACGGACGTCTTCGCGGTGCGCACTTCGGCACATACGATTACACGGCTGGCATCAACATCACCGCGGCGCACCAGAAGATGCGTCATCTCGCGTGTGATTTTGCGAAGCACTTCATGCAGGTCGCGTTTGCGGGAACCGACGTCTGGCTGTC
>JBDUEH010000392.1:0-3079 GCA_040002555.1 Gemmatimonadales bacterium
TCGATTGCAGCGAAGTACCCCGCAGATTCATTAACGATCATGTTGCCCGATGCCCTGCGCACGATCGTCACATCCTCTGCGCCAAGCTCGTGTGAGTCGTTTCCCACTGAAATCGCCAGCGGCTCGCCTTTTTCAAAAGCCATCAACGCCGAGCTGTTCAATGCTTCAATAGCCTTCGCAGCAAGCGGCGTGGACTTCCCGAATTTCTTACCCAGTGACCTGAAGTTGGCCTTCGCCTCAAGCGTAACCAGGGCGTCCGCCGACGACAGGAAACTAACATCCCTGACGTTCAATTCATCTGACAAGAGGGGTACGAGCTCTTTAAGCTCTGTCCCGTTGTCGTCAGCACCCCCCGGAGTGCGCGGCACGACGCAAACCATCTTCGAGAGCGGCTGCCGGACCCTGACGCCGGCGTCTTCCCGGGCTGCCCTTCCAAGAGTCGAGAGGGCCCTGATGTGGTCCATCGCCCGCTCGAGGCGAAAGTCTCGTTCCGCCACTTCCGACCGGACATACGAAGCCAGGTGAACGGAGTTTCCTTCGAGCTCGTAATGCACCCAATCAGTGATAAACGGTGCGATTGGAGCCAGCAGCCGACAGGTCACGAGCAGCACTTCGCGTAGTGTCGCGAAGGCGGCTCGGTTGTCGACCGACTCGACTTCGTAGAAACGCTGCCTGTTAAGGCGCACGTACCAATTCGACACATCGTCGATGAAGAAATTCATCACGGTGGTCGCAGCGATCGTTGCGTCGTATCCCTGCAAGGCAGCATCAGCTTCGGATTCGACGGCGGCCAGCCGTGAAAGAATCCATCTGTCAATCAGCGGACGGTCTTCCAACAACGGATCTGCGGGCGACGGCTCCCAGCCAAAGTTGGCGTACAGGGCAAAGATTCCGCTGTAAACGTTTTTGAACGTCAGCAGAAACCGGCCGGCCTTTTCGCGAATTGCGGCTTCATCGAATCGACGCGGAACCCAGACTTTGCTCGACGCGATGAGAAACAATCGCGCCGCATCAGCGCCGTACTTGTCGAGAATCATCCACGGATCAACGACGTTGCCCTTGCTCTTTGACATCTTTGCGCCGTCGGCGTCGAGCACGAGATCGTTGACGACCACTGCCCTGAACGGAGCGGTGTGAACGCCTTCCCCAGTCGAGGTACGGTAATCGAGCGTGTTCTTCGGCAGCGCGTCGTCGAGCCCCGTCGCAATCGCGAGCAGCGAATAGAACCAGCCACGCGTTTGATCGACGCCTTCGGCGATGAAGTCAGCGGGGTAATTTTGCTCGAGCTTGTCCGCGTTCTCGAACGGATAGTGCCACTGCGCAAATGGCATCGAACCGGAGTCGAACCACGTGTCGATCACTTCCGGAGTGCGTCGCATAGTGCCATCGCACTTTGAGCAGCTCCATGTATGCACGTCGATGTACGGCTTATGTGGATCGAAACCCTCGCCCACGGTCGCACCCGACTTCTCGGCCAATTCAGCAAAGCTGCCGATGGCGTCGATATGAGTGTTGTTCTTGTCGCAGATCCACAGCGGAAGCGGCGAGCCCCAGTAACGGTCGCGTGAGATCGCCCAGTCAATGTTGTTCGTCAGCCATTCGCCAAAGCGGCCTTCTCCGATCTCCGGCGGATTCCAGTTAACGCGTGCATTACGCGCGAGCATCGAGTCCTTGTACGAGCTCGTTTTCACGAACCACGACGTGCGCGCGTAGTACAGAAGTGGCGTATCGCAACGCCAGCAATGCGGGTACGAGTGCTCGATCGTGCCCGCCTTCCATAGAACGCCAAGCCGCTTCAGCTCAGCGATGATTTTTTCATCGGCGTCCTTGACGAACATTCCGCCAACAAGCGGAAGGTCAGCAGGAAACTCACCGCGGCCATCAACCGGTTGAACGAACGACAATCCGTGACGCTTGCCTGCGGCGTAGTCGTCAGCGCCGAACGCCGGCGCCATGTGTACGACTCCCGTTCCATCGTCGGCCGAGACGAAATTTTCACCAACTATTATCTCGTGCTTGCCCGCTCCAAGATCCACCCAGTCGAGCGGCCGCTTGTATTTCGCACCAACGAGATCCGCACCCTTGAGAGTGCCGATGGTCTGCCAGCGATCGGTGAAATCTTCGCCAAGCACGGCCGCAGCCCGTAAGGTCGCGAGGATGATGTTCTCGGTGCCGTCGCCGCTGCGCTTCGTGAGTTCCGAATATTCGAGGTCAGGACGAACAGCGAGAGCGACGTTCGAAACAAGCGTCCATGGCGTTGTCGTCCATACGAGGATGCGGCGTCGCACCGACGACTCACCGGCGAGGTCGAGCGCGATGTACAAGCTCGGATCCTTGTCGTCCTGGTATCCTTGCGCGACTTCGTGACTCGACAACGCCGTGCCGCAGCGCGAGCAGTACGGAAGGATCTTGTGGCCGCGATAGAGGAGGTTGCGATCGTACAAAGTCTTGAGAGCCCACCACACGCTCTCGACGTAGTTGTTCGTGTAAGTGACGTACGGATCGCTGTAGTCGAGCCAGAATCCGATTCGCTCGCTCAGCTTTTCCCAGTCGCCGCGGTATTTCCAGACGCTTTCGCGACAGAGCTGGTTGAATTTCTCCACGCCGATGCGCTCGATGTCCTGCTTTCCGCTGATGCCAAGCTGCTTCTCGACTTCGATCTCAACTGGAAGGCCGTGCGTGTCCCATCCTGCCTTTCGCGGCACCACAAATCCGTGCATGGTGCGGTGGCGGCAAAACAGGTCTTTCACCGTTCGCGAAAAAACGTGATGGATTCCAGGCCGTCCGTTGGCGGTTGGTGGGCCTTCGAAAAAGATGTAGCGCGGTTGGTCGGGCGACGCCTGCTGGGTGCGCTCGAACACGCGGTCAGCGGACCAGCGCGCCAGAACTTCCTTTTCGATTTCGTCCGCGGGCCCGTCGGCCGCGAGCGTGCGATAGCGCGGTGTTGTCGTCGTGCCGGTATTGTCGTCCATCATTTACCACGCTCTCCAAACAGTATCGATCCGAGGCGCACCATCGTCGCCCCTTCCTCGACAGCAAGCTCGTAATCGTTAGACATTCCCATCGACAATTCGGTCGC
>JBDUEH010000393.1:0-3068 GCA_040002555.1 Gemmatimonadales bacterium
CGCACTCGACACCACACCATCGATTCCGTTTGCGCCGCGGTTGGAAAGCACACGAATCGAGCGGGTATCACCCGCACAGAACGCATCGAGATCGCGAACCGGCATGCTGCTGCTCACGAATATGGTCGCTCGCTGCGGAAGGCTTGCGACGACATCGCTCAACGCCCGGCCTTCGAATGCTTCGCCGAGTGCGCACATGTGGCGTTCTAATGAAGAGCCTGCCAACCCATTCAAATTCTGCCACCGTTCGAGCCACTCTGATGGTCGCTTGTCGTCGCCATCGATCATTGCCAGGAGCGTCTCGCATGTGACCGTTGGATCGGCATGGATCATCTCACTTGCCAGTAACGATGGGTCAGACCAGCGAGCGGGGTCGATCACGCTCAACGGCGCACCAGACTGGCGCTTCAGGTATTCGTTAAGCGTCTTCGATGTCGGAATGGCGCCGATGCGCAGAATGAGATCGGGCGACAGCGAATCGGCGGCCGGATAATCGCGCAACATTACATCGTATCGATCGATGAGCGTATCGCGATCGTGTGCGCCCCATCGAACCTGCGATAACGGATCAACGAGAAGCGGCGCCCGAAGCGACTTCGCCAATGCGGCCAGCGCTGGAGCGAGTGATGCGTCTGGTTGCGGGCCGCAGACAATCAGGGGTCGCTTCGACGCATTCAGTTTGTCAGAGAGATTCGTCGCTGCCATCTCCGAGATTCCTTGCGGCGAGTCTTCGACTCTCACCCATGGAGCACCATCAGCGCGTCCGCTCCACGCTTCGGCATCACCCCGGGACAATCCGGCAGGTGCTTCCATCGGAGACGGAACGAGCGGCTCGCGGAATGGAAAGTTGAGATGCACCGGTCCCGGCGGCGTCGCCTTCGCCTGCGCTGCCGCGCGACAGGCAAGCGTTCTCACATAGCGAAGCAAATCCGGCGTTGCGTCAGGCAGCGCAACGTCGACAAACCATTTGATGTGCGCACCAAACAGCCTGTTCTGATCGATAGTCTGCGCAGCGCCGACATCCCGCAGCTCCGGCGGCCTGTCAGCGGTCAAGATGAGCAGCGGTACTCCTGAGCTCTTCGCCTCGACCACTGCAGGAAAAAAATTCGCTGCTGCCGTTCCCGACGTGCAAAGAAGCGCCACCGGCTCCTGAAGCGCACGCGCCAGTCCGAGAGCGAAAAAAGCGCCTGAGCGCTCATCTATGTGCATCCATATCTTCAGCGATGCGTTTGTCGCTATCGTCAACGCGAGCGGAGTCGAGCGTGACCCTGGCGATACGCAGATGTGCCGCACCCCAGAGCGTGCCAGCTCATCGACGAACGCGCCGACGTATGCGAACGCTTTCTTGTCTGGTCCCATCGTCACTGAAGGTGCTCCGATCCCGCCCCTATTGTCGAGTCGGAAACTGGGGAAGCCAGTGCTGCCGCGACTGCCGATTCCATTGCCTGAAGCTTGAGGATCGACTCGGCCAACTCCTGATCCGGGTCGGAATCTGCAACGATCCCGCAGCCGGCAAACAACATTGCGTCGGCGCCCGTTATCACCCCCGACCTGAGCGCTACGGCGAACTCGCCGGCATCTCGGCCCACCCATCCAATCGGCGCGGCAAACCATCCCCTGTCGAGCTGCTCGTTGTTCCGAATGAATTCGAGCGCCTTTCCGCGCGGCGATCCGCCAACTGCCGGAGTTGGGTGCAACCGGCCAACCAGGTCGAGCAACGAATTGTCGCTTCGGAGTCGCCCGGTTACTGCGGTGTGCAAATGATGAACGTGTGGAAGCGTCAGGAGTGCCGGACTCACCGCTGCGACCACGTCATCGCAAACTTCCGCGAGCTTCGCACGGAGCGCATTTCTTACAGCCGCGTGCTCCGCCTGATCCTTCGAGCTAGCCACGAGCTGTGCTGCAAGAATTTCGTCCTCGGCCAGATCAACCCCGCGCCGAACGGTTCCGGCGAGACTGCTCGCGCGCACGCTCCGTCCATCGACGCGGACCAGGCGCTCGGGACTCGCGCCAACAAAAGCCGAGCCGTTGCGCCAATATCCGAAGACAAATGAACTGCTGTGCGCGGCCCGAAGGTGACGCAGCAGCTCGAAAACGCTCAACGATCCAGGCGCAGTTGCCTCGACAGCTCGCGCGAGTACGACTTTGTGCATCTCGCCGGCACGGATGGCATCAACAGCGTGCGATACCATTTCCCGCCACACGTTGGCATCGAGCGAATCGCGGAACACCGGCGATTCGGCTGCATCGTTGAGCGATGCGTCAACCCCTGAAGAGGAGGCTCCGCATGCGACGACGTTGTCTCGCAGCGCGATCAGCACATCGAGTTCGATATCTGGCTCGCCGCTGGCCGCGACGATCCAGGAACAAGTGCTCCAGCACTTTCCGCCGCCAACGGTGATCTGGATTCTCGGGACGATGAGATGAGCGCTTGGGAAATCGCTCCAGGCGACGGATTGGGGGCCATCGTTGTCGAACGCGAAGCCACCCATCAAAACAGGCCCGGGAAGTCGTTCCGACCTGTCGCCGTTCGTCAGCGATCCATTTATCAACTCAGCCCACGACCGGTCGATCGAGCTAAATCGGCCCGGACCTTCTGCGGTCAACGTTGCCACCGCTCCCAAACCAGCAAGCGTGAACCCTTCATCTGGACGAGTCCAGTACATCATGCCCGCCGTCGCGTGCTCTGTCAGGCCGTCGAATTCCAGGCCGCGTTCTGCTGATGCGAGAACGGTGAGTGGATCGAGGTCCGGCGCTCGTTCAGTGAAGCTGACGAGCACCGGTCGATTTTCAGCGATTGCCCGTGCGCGGGCAGATGCAGCAAGAGCGTTTGGGAGCATCGACTACAATGATATCACCTCTGGGCTATGGCCTGCGTGCGGAGGCGCTCTTCCTGGTCTCTCAGCTCCGGGGTGAAGGCGTCGCCGAAATCCTCCGCCTCGAAGATCTGCCGGATCTCGATGTCGGAGTCTTCGCCCGGCATCGGGTTGGGGCAACGCTTCATCCATTCGACGCACTCGTCTTTCGACTTGCACTGAAGAATCCAGAACCCGGCGACGAGCTCCTTG
>JBDUEH010000394.1:0-3065 GCA_040002555.1 Gemmatimonadales bacterium
GCTGACCGGGACGACATCCGGATAGAGAACTTCGCATCGTTTCTCGAGAGGAATCCTCCGATTGATGACGCTGTGCTCGTTTCTCCGAGTTCATGGAGCTGTCCGCACGGTGTCGAGCGATGGCGGTCCGATTGCGGCTGCAAACTTTCCCCGAGCGAGGACACGAGTCAGGCGTGGCGGAAGCCTTTGCGCGAAGGTCTCGATTGGCTCGCAGAAGAACTCCACGAAATCTTCGAGGCAGAAGGGAAAGACCTGTTCATTGAAGATCCGTGGGTTGTTCGTGATTTGGCGGGCGAAATGATCGGCTCGTCCGAAGCCGAAGCGCTCGCGTTCGTTGCTGACTCGGTGAAACGACGCGATGGTGCGCGCCTCGAACGCGCCGCGGAACTGCTGGAGATGGAGCACGGCGTTCTCAGGATGTTCACTTCGTGCGCGTGGTTCTTCGACGATCTTGCGCGGATCGAGACGATCCAGGTTTTGAGATATGCCGCGTTCGCAATCGAGCTATCGGGCGATGCAGCGCGTCTGGAGAAAGGCTTCCTCGATTACATCGGCGATGCGAAGAGCAACGACCCCGCCGAAGGAACGGGACGGGACATCTGGCGGACGCACGTAAAGCCGCACGAGCACGCTGATATCATGAGAGCATGACAACAGCAGCAAAGGACCCGCTTCGTTTCGTCTTTGGAATTCATCAGCACCAGCCCGTCGGCAATTTCGGATTCGTATTCGAAGAGCACACGCGGGATGTGTATCTCCCGTTATTGAAGCGGCTCGTCGAGCGAGAATTTTTTCCGATCGTCATGCATTTGTCTGGACCGTTGCTCGAATGGCTTGAATCCTCGCACTCCAGTTACCTCGACCTCGTTGGTGAGCTCGCGTCGTCGGGGAAGATCGAGCTGCTGCTGTCGGGGTACTACGAGCCCGTATTAGCTGCGCTTCCGCGGGAAGACAGGGTGGAGCAGATCGTGTGGATGCGCGAGGCGATCAAGGCACGCTTTGGAGTCACGGCGACCGGATTGTGGCTGACGGAACGAGTGTGGGAGCCGGAGATCGCAGCAGATCTAGGCAACGCTGGAGTGCAGTATGTTCTCGTTGATGACCGGCATTTTCTCGTCAGTGGGTTTCAGCGCGGACAGCTTCACGTGCCCTGGCGCACTGAGAGCGATGGGAAGCGTGTGGACGTTCTCGCGATCGACGAGCGTCTGCGGTATCTGATTCCGTTTCGCCCGCCAGCCGAGATCGCGGAGTACGTACACGATCTCCGTGAGGCAGGGCACCGGCTAGCTGTGTTCGCCGATGACGGAGAAAAGTTTGGCGGGTGGCCGGGAACGCGCGAGTGGGTTTACGACAAAGGCTGGCTGAACGATTTTCTCAGCGTGATGGAGAAGCTCGTTGCCGCAGGCGACATCGTAATGAGTACAGGCGCTGACGCGTTACGCGAAGTTCGATCGGGCGGACTCGCCTACCTTCCCACTGCGTCCTATCGTGAAATGGAGGGCTGGTCGCTTCCAGCCGAAGCCGCAAACAGGCTCGGTGCTTTGGAGACGGAGCTTGGTACCGAGCGCATAGCGGGCCCTGACAGCGCGTTCATTCGCGGCGCGCACTGGCGGAATTTTTTCGTCAAGTATTCCGAGTCGAACAGGGCGCACAAGAAGATGATGGCACTTTCCGCGCTTTGTCGTCGCCGTGGGGATCCGCATGAAGCTCGTCGTGCCATCGGACGCGCTCAGTGCAATGACGCATCATGGCATGGCGTGTTTGGTGGGCTGTATCTGCCTCATCTGCGCGAAGCGATCTGGCTGAATCTCGCCCGTGCCGAGGGCGAGCTGCGTCGGGGTGAATCATTGATGGCTGAGGTGTTGGACTTCGATGCCGATGGGAATAAGGAAGTGTGGGTTCATTCCTCCCAGTTTTCCGCTGTCGTTTCTCCAAGTCGTGGAGGTGCGATAATCGAGTACACGAATTTTGCAGATGGGATCAACTATGCCGACGTTTTGACGCGTCGACGGGAAGCGTATCACGACGTTGCGCTGGCTGAGGCCGCGCGCGCGGCAAAGGAAACGAAGGCGAAAACAGAATCAAAACTAGCGACAACGCCTACGAGTGCGGGAAGTTCTACCGCCGACAAAGCCACTGATGGGGGTGTCCCGAGCATTCACGATCTCGAGCATTCAATGGTGCTGGTCGAGCGGCCAGCCGTCGATCTCGACGACCGAGCCATCACAGTCGATCGCATGCTCGGCCCCGACGTCTCGGCCGCCCAATATGCCAAGGCGGATTACTCGCCCACGAAATCTTGGGCGCGGGCACGATTGAATTTCGAAGTCATCCAGGGAGAAGCAACTCTGGAGATCGTCTGTAAAGGCGATGGTCTCGAAAAGCGAATTCAGTTTGCCGAAGATGGCGCCATCGACATCGGCTGGACGTGGGAAGCGGCCGGATTCAAATCGGACAGCCACTTCGCATCGGAGCTGTCGCTCTTCCGGCCGCTTCAAATCGAAGCTGAAGGTGAGGATGGGCGCTGGACAACTCCCGTGGAAACCGTTGCCAAGTCCGAGAAGGGACTCGATCGAACAGTGCAGGGTGAGTCGACTACGCTTTTATGGGATGCTTCTCTGGGGCGCGCGGGACTGCGTATTCGCCGGTCGCGATAAAGTTCGGCAGCAGGAACGGTAGTGCATCGCGGAAGCGTCGCGCCCAGGCCGCCTCATGGTGGCCCCCGAATTCTTCTTCAACCCACATCAGATCATCGCCCAGCGCGTAGCCTTTTTCCTCCAGTATGTCACGAAGGTGCAGAGCTTTCGCGACATGATGCGCGCCCTCGCGAGCACCGACGTCCAGGTAGAGTTTCCCGGGATTGAACGGAGCCTGCTCGATGAAAGAAAACGTGGCCTGCTCTGTGAGCCACAACGACGGGCTCAGCACACCGGCAAAACCGAACGCTTCCGGGTGGCGGAAGAATGCGTAGAGGCTGATCAAACCTCCCATCGATGAGCCGACAATCCCGGTGTGTTCGCGATCGGGGATGGTCAGATATTTCTCATCGATGAGCGGCTTAACCG
>JBDUEH010000395.1:0-3065 GCA_040002555.1 Gemmatimonadales bacterium
GATGCTCGCAGTTGGGGCAAACGTTGAGATTGCGAATGAATTTCTCGCGAATGTCAGTGTGCCCGCATTGCTCACACTTTTCCCACGCATCCGCTGGAATTTCGAGCCGCTCGCGACGTGGAGTGCGGGGCTTTTTCTCTTTCCGGAACCAAGCCATTCGTCGAAATGTGACGGGCGCGAGTTCCGGGGGCAACCCTTAGACTTTGACACAGA
Organism: Gemmatimonadales bacterium; assembly: GCA_040002555.1. Taxonomy (GTDB): domain Bacteria; phylum Gemmatimonadota; class Gemmatimonadetes; order Gemmatimonadales; family Gemmatimonadaceae; genus UBA4720. The sequence goes on from JBDUEH010000395.1 coordinate 214, forward strand.
GGCCACAGAGACCACAGAGACCACAGAGACCACAGAGGGCTGGCGCGCTTTCATCTTCCTGCGTAGCGCCTTGGCAAGGAATGGTTTAATGGATTGTGGGGAATTACGGAACGCCAGAAACGCTTCATGCCCGTTGTTCCGTTGTTTAACCCAATTGTTTTGACTGTCATTTCGAGATACAGTGGAAATGCAAAAGACCACAGAAGCTGAATCTGTGGTCTCTGTGTCCAGCGGTTTCTGCGAACTCTACGAAGCCCTGAAAGCGGCCTTTCCTCGACCCTCTCCGGAGATTCTCATCAGGACTCCGATTGCAAGCCAACTCGCCAGCATGAAGGATCCACCATAGCTGAAGAACGGCAGCGGAATTCCTGTGATCGGCATGAGATTCAGCGTCATCCCAACATTGACCAGCACGTGAACGAACCAGCTCGCCATGAGACCGAATGCAACGAGTGAGCTGAAAGAATCATTCGCTCTGCCGGAGATCTGCGTGATACGGAGAAACAATGCGAGGAAGAGAGTCAGCGCCACCGTTACTCCGATGAAGCCCATCTCCTCCCCGACGACGGCGAAGATGAAATCAGTGTGTTGCTCGGGAAGGAACGCGAGCCGCTTTTGAGTGCCCAGCGTGAAACCCTGTCCGAAGATTCCGCCGGATCCGATAGCGATCTTCGACTGGATGACGTGATAGCCCGATGCTTTCGGGTCGGCCGACGGATCGATGAACACCTTGAGTCGGTTTTGCTGATACGGCTGAAGTTTTTCCCAGAGGATCGGCGCAATGACACCGGTGGCGATATTCGCGGCCAGGAGGACGATTCCTTCAATGAGGTAAGGCCGGTAATACAGAATCAGCGCGAGCAGCACGAGGAACCACGCGCCCCACATTCCTGTGCTGAACGACAGCACGAGACTCACCACCGGGCTCGCCAGGAGCAGGAGCAACGGCCATGCAACTCCCGACCAATACAGCATTCCGAAGAAAATGCCGATAAACACGATACCCGTGCCAAGGTCGGGCTGAAGCATGATGATCAGCCAGGGAATTCCGACGATGAGAGCCGGCTGCCAGAGATCGAGAAGCGATTTCGGCGGCTCTTTTCTCTTCGCGAGAATCACGGCAAGCATCAACACCACAGTCAGCTTTGCCAGTTCTGATGGCTGACCGATGCGAACACCTCCAATTGCAAGCCAGCTCTTCGTGCTCGCTGCCGTTCCGGCTCCCTTTCCTACGACGAGAGTTGCGGCAAGCAGCAGCGTCGAGAAGATGTATGCGGGCAGCGTTACCCACTCAATGAAGCGCACCGATGATCTGCTGATAGCATATGCTCCGACGATTCCAAAAATCAGCCAGAGCATCTGCGAGCGGTATACGTGCGCGACCGCGGTCGGCGTATCCGTCTGGCCGGCGGAGTAAACCATCGCTACACCAAACATCGACAGCAGTAGCGCGGTGATGACGAGCGGATAGTCAGCGACGATTCGTCGCATCAGCCACCCTCGATGTTTGCGACCACATTCCCAACATGCAGATAACTACCAATGATTTTCGACGCGACGCGCGCGGCGAAATATCCGTGGATTCCAAACTCGAGGAATACTGCAACCACGATTGTCGGATTTTCTGCCGGGGCAAATCCGACGAACCACGCGTGGTCCTTGTTCGGGTTTTCCGAGTTCTGGGCGCTTCCCGTCTTTCCCGCGATCACAAGGCCTTCGATGTTCGCGGATGCCGCCGTACCGCCGGCTGACGTAACCCCAGCCATCGCCCTCCGCAAACCGGCGAATTGCGCGGGAGTGAGGTTGATGACCTTCTTCTGAGTGGGGTTCCGGGCAACGAGCTCAGGATTTGACGCAGTGCCTTCTGTCGCAAGTGCGGTGTAGAAGCGCGCCATGTTCACTACCGTCTGCGAATTGGCGCCCTGACCGATAGCCAGGTTCAGCACCTCGGCGTTGCTCCAGTTCGCACCAAACTTTCGATTGTAATAGGCACGCACGTCGCGAGTCGGGAACCGCGGCCGATATTCATTGGGCAAATCAATTCCAGAGCGATCGGCAAACTGGAGATCGATGCCACCGCCCACGAGCTTCGACAATCCAATCTTCAAGCCGAGCTGGTAGAAGTAGACGTCGCAGGAGTGGGTGATCGCTCCCGCGAGATCGACGCTGCCATGACCGCGCTTTTCCCAGCACTTGAAGTACCGCCGACCGTATTGAAGTCCGCCGCTGCAGGCGATGGGCATATGTGAGTTCATGCCTATCAACCCGGACTCGAGCCCCATCACCGATGTCGCAAGTTTCCAGGTCGAGCCCGGCGGATAGGTGCCCTGGATAACTTTGTTGAATAGCGGACGGCGCGGATCTGTGTTGAGCGCTTTCCAGTAGTCAGCAGGAATTCCGCCCGTGAACCGGTTTGGATCGAAGCTAGGGTTACTGTATAGGGCGAGCACCGCGCCCGTTTTGGGATCGAGTGCAATCGCACCGCCCTGAAGCGAATCACCGAACACCGAAGCCATGTATTTCTGGAGATCCAGATCGATGTTGGTTTTGAGCGGCGGGGCTCCGATCGGATTTACATCCGGTCGCGACCCGGCTTCACGAACCGGGCGACCACGCGCATCGACTTCGTCGAACCTCTCGCCTTCCCTGCCTCGCAGGACACTCTCGTACTGCCTCTCGAGTCCGCCCTTCCCGATGATCTGGCCGGGTTTGTAGCCCGCGTTGTCCGGGTTACTGAGCTCGGTCTCAGTGACTTCGCCGGTGTATCCTACAAACGGCGCGACAACAGGCCCGTCGGGATAGAATCGCTTTGGAACCGACTGAATGATCAGGCGCGGATAGTCGATCCGATG
>JBDUEH010000396.1:0-3064 GCA_040002555.1 Gemmatimonadales bacterium
CATCCAAAGGGAGAAAATCCGCTGCCGAAACTTGGCATCGAGGCAAACGATCCCGGCCTGGATGCCGCTTACCTTCGTATGGTGTTGTCCAAGCGGAAAGGGCCAATCAAGCCCGCGCTGATGGATCAGGCGGTTATCGCCGGGCTTGGAAATATTTACGCAGCTGAATCGTTGTGGTCTGCGAAAATCAGTCCGCGGGCTGTGGCATCATCGATCTCCCGGCCACGACTGGCAAGGCTGGCGGAAGCAATTCACGAGGTGCTAGAGAAAGAAGATCGAGCTCCGGGACGATACACGGACAAAGAGAATCGCGATCGCTTTCAGGCATACGATAAGGAAAGCCAACCGTGCTCACGATGCGCAACGAAGATCAAGCGAATTCCGCAAGCGGGCCGCTCGACCTACTTCTGTCCCACCTGCCAGCGTTCCTAGTCCATCGCCTGAAGCAACGCGCCCTTGATGTAGCCCGTTTCGGGAACCGTCAGAATCTCCGGATGGTCGATGGACTGACCGCGAATTTCGCGCAGCATGATGCGTCTCCCGCTGTCTGCGGCCGCTGCCTCGAGCATTTCCATAAACAGATCGCGGCCGAGGTGGAAGCTGCAGCTCGCGGTATAGAGGATTCCGCCGGGTGAAAGGAGTCGCATCGCCCTGAGGTTGATGTCCTTGTACCCTCTCAGCGCAGCGGGGAGCGAGCCTCGAGTCTTCGCGAATGCGGGGGGATCGAGAACGATCATGTCGAATGTGGTCTGGTCGCGCTCCCGGTCGCGTAGATAGTCGAAGGCGTTGGTCTCGACGAAATCGATGTTCTCGATCCCGTTGAGTTTGGCATTCTGCTTCGCGCGTTCGAGCGCGTGCGCCGACGAGTCGAGCGCGGTCACAGTGTCGGCATTCTGAGCGAGATGCAGCGCGAACGAGCCGTGATAGCTGAAGCAGTCGAGCGCGTTTCCTTTCGCCGATTGTCCGGCAAGATGCCGGCTGTCGCGCTGATCGAGAAATGCGCCGGTCTTCTGGCCCGTCCATGGTGCGGCGATGTACCGGATTCCGTATTCGTCCACTTCGATTTCGTGCGGAACGTCGCCGTGAAGAAGGACGGTCTCGCGCTCGAGTCCTTCCTTCGACCTGAGCGGGACGTCGTTGCGTGCGAGTATACCGTCAACGCGCATGACATGCACGATCGCTTCGACGATCGCGTCGCGGAACGTCTCGAGACCCGCGCTCATGATTTGAATCACCGCCCAGCGGTCGTACTTATCAACGACGAGCGAGGGCAGCCCATCACCCTCACCGTGGACGACGCGATATGCGTTGGTGACGGAATCCAGTCCGACTCGGCGGGCGTAGGCTTCCTGAATCCGCGACTGCCACCATTCTTCGTCGATGGCTGCGCCGGGATTGGCGTCCAGGAGGCGGAGAGAAATCTCCGATTTTGGACTCCAGAGAGCCCAGCCGAGCTTCCGGTTTCTGTTATCGCGGACGAGTACGACGCCTGCCGGTACCGCGGGACGCTCGGAAAGGTCGCTTCGGTAAATCCATGGATGCCCTGACGCCCAGCGGCGCATTCCCTTCGATGTTACAACAGCGGTCTCGCTCATTCCGAAATGTACCACCCAGCTGTTTGACGTACGGTTCTTGCCTAAGGTGATCCCATGCTTCAACACTCTCCGCTTGTTGTCACCGCAGTTGCCGCCGCCGCCCTGCTTACCCGCGAACGGCGGGCACGACTTCGCCTTGAGCGGCTGGGTGCCGCATCGTTGGAGACTCTGCTCGACGCTATCGACGCGAACAATCCAGCGACCGGCGCCCATGTGAGACGCGTTGCGAAATATTCGCTGATAATCGCGGACGCGGCGGACCTCGACGAGCGCATGCAGCATGGCGTGGAGCGTGTCGCGCTGTTTCATGACATTGGAAAGATCGATGGAGCGCTCCATGACATCATCAATGAATCCACCAAGCTGACTGCACTGGAGCGGCGCGAGATACGAACTCATCCGGCGGTCGGTGCTCACGTTCTCGAGCCGCTTTCAAACTTCTACCCCGAACTTTCCGAAGGAGTTCTAAGCCACCACGAAAGGTGGGACGGAACCGGCTATCCTCGCCGCCTCAAGGGCATGCGCATACCGCTGACTGCGCGGATCGTGATGATTGCGGATACGTTCGATGCCATCACTCATTCCCGCTCGTACAGTGAGGGAAGATCGATGCGTGTCGCGACGGCCGCAATATCAGAAGGCCGAGGAACGCAATTCGATCCTGACCTCGTGGATCTGTTTCTAAGTCCTCCTGTCATCAAACTGGTCGCCAAATCGATGCGCGAATCCGTCGGTCCGCGTCGGCCTCAACGGACGAGGCGTGGTGGCAAAGAGCCTCAGGGTATTCCGGACATTACGTTCCGATGGCGGACGCCAAGACCTGCGCGGCAAAAAGTGGATCGTTGACGCCAAGGATCGAAGAGATAACCGCAATCCCAACCGCACCGGCATCTATCGCAGACCGAGCGTTCTCTGCTGTAATTCCACCGATCGCGATTGCCGGAAGTCCAGTCACTTCAGCTAGGCGCCGAAACTCGGTCAGCCCAATCGCGGCTCCCGCATCTTTCTTCGAACTCGTCGCGAACACCGGGCCGATGCCGACGTAGTCTGCGCCGCTGGCGAGCGGTGCTTCTGCGTCGGATCCAACCGACGCGCCGATGAAAAATCCAGGAGGCGCGATCGATCTTACAGCGGAAACAGGTACGTCATCAGCACCCAGATGAACGCCTGCCGCGCCCGCGGCGATCGCGACATCAGCGCGATCATTCACAATGACGGGGACGTTCACGGTCTTGATAAGCTCACGCGCTACTCCCACCAGGTCGCGGGCGGCGACATCTTTGAGGCGAAGCTGAACGCAGGTAGCTCCGCCTTGTACCGCCGCCGATGCGCGCGCTATCAGTCCCGACTGTCCGTCGCGGACGTTGTCGGTGATTGCAATGAGCCGGAGCCAGGACGTGTCGATCATTACTGACGGGTGATCATGGACAAAAGATTGTGCGCGCTTCGCGGCGCGACAACTGTCGAGA
>JBDUEH010000397.1:0-3062 GCA_040002555.1 Gemmatimonadales bacterium
GGTATGCCCTGTCGACGATGCACGTCCCGAACCCATATCCATTGGCGATATCCCGAATTTCGCCGAAGCCGGCATCGTGATCGGTAGCCTGTGTGCTCCTGTCTTTCGACAGCGCAATCGCACCTGCATCGATCAGCACTCGTTTCGCATCGACGTTTCGGCCGATCACCGAAGCGAGTACCGTAACCGCGATGTCACTCTTGTCGCACGACCCGATCTCTGCCTGAAAAAGATCCTGGAACATGTATACGCCTGGGCGCGCTTCAGTCACTCCGTCGAGATTTCGTGCGTGGGTCATCGTCGGAGTCGATCCAACCGACACGACATCGCACTCGAGCCCGGCATCGCGCAATCGCGTTGCCGCGTTCACTACTGTTCTCCGTTCGTCCTCAGCGATTCCGACGACACATTCTACGCTTCGACAACTATAGGAATGTCCCGCGTGCGTCATTACACCCGCGAGCTTATTGCCCAACGCTGTCGCGACATCGATCAGTGCATCACTGTCACACATCACTCCGGCTCGTCGATCACCAGAATCGATTTCAACCAGCACTCTGAACGTGCCCGGATGTGCAGCGATCGCGGAGGCCATCGCAACGTCATCGGTGACGAGTGTGATCGTCGCTCCCTGCAATACCAACGCTTCCGCCCGAGTCAGCTTATCGGGTGGAAGTGCATTCGCGACCATGATGTCCCTGAAACCGTGCTCCGCGAAGTACTCCGCTTCAGCCAGAGTCGAGACAGTTATTCCGCCGGCTTCGCCTGAAGTCGCGAGACGTGCGACATCGGCGGACTTGGCTGTCTTGAGGTGAGGACGAAGAGCGACACCATGCCTGCGCACGGTGTCGCTCATTCGACGGAGATTTCTCTCCACTATTCCCTTGTCGAGAACGAGACAGGGGGTCGGCAGATCTTCGAGATGCATGCTGGGCCCGGCTATTTTACCGCCCTTCCGACCGTCCACGGAACACCGGCCGCGTCGAGCGCCCTATTGAGAGCCGGGACGCGGGTGGTTAGAAGGTTGTTGAGGCGCGTTGTCTCACGAGCGAGATCTTTCATCGCCGCATCGAGCGTCTCACGCTGAAGCTGCGTCGGCGGAGACGTGACGTCCCCAATCTCTCCTGCAACCTGATTCACGCGATCCTGAATCGACGGCTCATACCTGTTCTTGTCATCAGCGTCAGCGGGCGGACCACCCTGCTCTCCCCGCACCGCTTTCAGGATGGAATCGATTTCCTTGTCAACAGAACCCACCTGCTTCGAAAGGCTATCTGATCCCTGTACGCTCTTGAGCGCCGCCTTCACTTCTGTCATCTGCTCCTTGATGAGCTCGGCCGTGCGAACAACACCCTGCACTCTCGCCTGTTGCTCAGCCGCTGTAATTCTCAACGCATGCAGCGCTTGATACTCGGCCGGGCTCAACGGAATGAGCGGGTCTGGATTTATCACGACTGGCATTTCGACGTATGACGCCATCAGGCTGTCGTTACCGGTCAGCGTGAGACGCGCGTTATAGTGTCCCGGCATAACGAAGGCGCCGGTAGGCTGTCCGCCGCCACGACCAGTGCGCGGGTTAGGATTGTAATACGGAGCCGCGAGACGCAGATCCCACGTTGCCCGATGCAGACCAGCCTTCGAATTGACAGTAAGGTCGCGGATTCGCTTTCCTGTCGAATCGAAAATCGCGAGCGTCAGTGCGCGTCCCTTTGGCAGGCTGTCCTTCACCGAGTAAGTGAGCGTTGTTCCGAACGGCGGATTCGGCGCACTGAAAGATCTTTCACCCAGGGCACCAGCACCGCGCAGTCCACCCGGAATCGAGCTGTTGTAATTGAACAGCGTCGTGGATTTCACAGGGAACAGGTAGAACTTTCCCGCGCGGTCGGCATCGGCCAGCTTCTCGAGCGGCGTGATGTCGTCGATGATGAATATTCCGCGTCCGTGCGTGCCGATGATCAAGTCATTCTCGCGCGGGTGGATCTTGATGTCGTGCACCGGGACGGTCGGAAGATTGTACTGAAGCTTCGACCAACTCCCTCCGCCATTTCCCGTATAGAATGCGCCGACTTCGTTCCCGATGAAGAGAAGATTTCCGGCTCGCGGATGCTCGCGAATTACCTGGACCGATGATATCGGAAGATTCGAGCTGATCGACTTCCACGTCTTGCCGTAGTCCGTGCTCTTCAGGACATATGCATTGAAATCGTTGCTGCGATGCCCGTCGAACGTTGCGTAGACGGTGCCCTCGTCGTGGCTCGACGCAACCACTCGGCTGACATACGTCATGTCCGGCACGCCTGGGAACTTGTCGATCTTCGTCCACGACGCGCCTCCATCGCGAGTGACCTGAACGAGACCGTCGTCTGTTCCAACGTAGATGAGTCCTTTCCTCATCGGAGATTCGTCGATCGTGCTGATATTCCCGAACTCAGCTGTACCGGCGTGCCGGGCAACTGCTGTCTTCGGCCACATCTTTCCCATCAGTGGAAGCTTGTCGCGATCGAGATGGCGAGTGAGATCGCCTCCCAACTGCTCCCAGCTGTCGCCGCGATACGGGCTCTTGAACAGGTACTGAGCGCCGAAATACACGGTGTTGTGGTCGTGCGGTGAGATCACGATCGGTACGCTCCAGTTCCAGCGAAGATTTTGTGCGCCGTATTTTGGCTCAGGCTGAATACTCTTCTGCTCACCGGTCTTTACATCGTAGCGAACGATTCCGCCGTTCTGCGACTCTGCGTAGACGACGTTTGGATCTGTTGGATCGACGGCCGAATAGAATCCGTCCCCGCCGACGGTCACGTACCAGTCGCTGCTCGTTATTCCCTGCCGGTTTCGCGTCTGGCTCGGACCTGCCCAGCTGTTGTTGTCCTGAAGGCCGCCGTACACGTAGTAGAACGGCAGTCTGTTATCGACGTCGATTGCGTAGTACTGGGCGATAGGAAGGTTAGAGACGAAATCCATCGTCGCGCCTCGGTCGTGCGTTATGTAGACACCGCCGTCGTTGCCTACGATGAAGTGATCGGGATCGGTTGGGTCGATCCACATCGCGTGATAGTCCACGT
>JBDUEH010000398.1:0-3061 GCA_040002555.1 Gemmatimonadales bacterium
CCCGCCTTTTACTGAACGCATGCCGCCATCGGATCACCAACCGGCTTGTCCACCTTCGGCCGGTGATCGAGATTGGCCACGGTCACAGCGATATCGCGGACAAAATTGTCAACTCGCATCATGTGGTCGTAGTCGATGTACTGCGGCTCGTCCGTCACCTGATGATAGTCAGGCTCCTGACCTGTCGTGAAGAACGTAATCGGAATTCCGTAGCGCGCGTAACTGAAGTGATCACTGCGACAGTAAATGCGCTCCGAGTGGCCGTTGGCATCGTACTGATAGTCAAACTTGAACGGGTGTGAACGCTTCGAGTTCAGTGTCTCGATCAGATCGCCGAGCTCGGTGGACACGCGGCGAGAGCCGACGAGCTGGAGATAATCGGGGCCGCCGCCGGCGATGTCGGATGCACTTCCCCGCCCGACCATGTCCATGTTGAGCTGTGCGACGATCTTATCGCGTGGGACAGTTGGATGCTCGGTGAACCACTTCGACCCAAGAAGTCCTTTCTCCTCGCCGGTGTGCCAGACGAAAATGATGGACCGCTTCGGTCGCTCCGCGCGACTCGCGAGGTTTTCCGCGATTTCGAGAACGGATACCGTGCCTGAACCGTCGTCATCGGCGCCGTTGCTGATCGAGTCGAGGCGTTGCGGCCGAAGGCGGTGAAGGCTATCGAGATTGATGTGAATGAACGGCCTCAGTGAATCGCGTTTCGCGCGGAAATTTCGATCCCACGACGGCGCACCAAGCTCGGTCAACATCTGATTGTAAACCTTGAGCGAATCGTGATCGACAGCAGGATGCTTGATTCCGATGTGATCGTTGTGAGCGCCGATCGCGACGTACTCATCGCGGAGGGTTGGATCGCTGCCCCGGAGAATCGCGATCACGTTCCTCGCCGTGCCCGGCGGGCCGCCCGTGAAACGCGCTGATGTCGCTTGAATATCCTGGAAGTACGTGCCGTCTTCCCCGCCGGGCTCCAGGCCCATGCGTTTGACTTCTGCGGCGATGTAGTTAGTCGCCTTCATGTTTCCGATTGTCCCCGTCTCGCGCCCCATCATCGAATCATCGGCGTAGAGGTAGAGACGTGTCCTGAGGTCGGCAGCGGTGATGTCCCCCCCGGTTCGGGCCGGGCCAGACGTCGTTTGAACTGTCTGGCTCGAGCATCCGACGCCGAGCGCTGCGGTGGCAATCACTACGATCCTTGTGCTCCAGGCTTTCACGTGCTCTCTCCCTCGTTGCTTATCTTAAAAGAATGGACCGGAAACAAGCCGTTCTCCTCCTGAGCGGAGGACTCGACTCGACGACGGTTCTCGCGCTTGTGAAGGGCGAGGACTATGACGTGCACGCGCTCAGCTTCAGTTACGGCCAGAGGCACGCCGGCGAGATTGCCGCCGCAAAAAAGATCGCCGCACGCTACGGCGTAGTCCAGCACGTTGTGGCTGACATCGACCTGCGCGTGTTTGGTGGATCGGCATTGACGGCCAATATCGAGGTTCCGAAAGACAGAATTTTCAATTCCACTCATGAAGTTCCCGTAACGTACGTCCCTGCGCGCAATACGATTTTCCTGTCCTATGCGTTGGCGCTCGCTGAAGTGACCGGTGCAAAAGAGATATTCATTGGGGTAAATGCGCTGGACTTCAGTGGATACCCTGACTGCCGTCCCGAATACATCGCCGCGTTCGAGAAAATGGCCCGTCTCGCAACGAGGGCAGGAGTTGAAGCCGATGGCGACGCAGATCAGGTCACCATTCGTGCGCCGCTGATCGAGATGACGAAGAAGCAGATCGTCGAGCTCGGTTTGAGCCTCGGCGTTGACTACGGCATGACCACGAGCTGCTACGATCCGTCGCCCGATGGCTGCTCTTGCGGGCACTGTGATGCGTGCCAGCTCCGCTTGAGAGGTTTTGCTGAAGCGGGAGCGAGCGACCCGGCGCGGTACGTCCTGAGCGAAAACGAGCCGGCCGCCTCGTGACATACACCGTCAAGGAGGTTTTTTATACGCTTCAGGGCGAGGGAGCAAATGCAGGCAAGGCCGCAGTGTTCTGTCGCTTCAGCGGATGCAATCTATGGACTGGTCGCGAGGAAGATCGTTCGCGCGCGGTTTGTCAGTTCTGCGATACGGACTTCGTTGGTGTCGGGCCCGACGGAGGCAAGTTTTTGAGTGGAGAATCACTAGCGGCGGCAATCGCGAATGCGTGGCGCGGTGATTCGGACCGTGAAAAGCTCGTGGTCTGCACGGGTGGAGAACCGTTGCTCCAAGTCGATGATGAATTTGTCGACTCGCTCCACTCGATTGGATTCACGATCGCTGTCGAGACCAACGGAACCCGGAATGCTCCGTCGGGAATCGATTGGATCTGCGTGAGTCCGAAAGCCGGCGCGCCTTTCGTTCAAACTTCCGGGAGCGAGCTTAAGCTTGTCTTTCCGCAGCCAAATGCGAAACCGTCGCAGTTCGAGTCTCTCGAGTTTGAGAATTTCTTTCTTCAGCCGATGGATGGCCCGGATATCCACGAAAACACGCGGCTGGCGATCGAATACTGCATGGCCCATCCGCAATGGCGGCTCAGCGTTCAGACCCATAAGGTGGTCGGAATCCGCTAATCGCAGGTAAAGTGAAGTCTGGATAGATCCGATCCTCCGGAGCAGGCGTAGAAGGCCAGAACAATGCCCTCTATAGAAACACCTCACCAAGTCCGGAGTTGAACATGAAATCCCCTTTCCACGGCCGCGGCCGTCCTTATTCCATCCTCCTCGCTGCCGGTATTGCAGTGAGCGTTGCTGGAATCGGGACCCTGCTTGCCTCCGACCATCAGGACACTCCTGAAGTCGAGCTGAACCCGCGCATGGACATCAATGATGTCTACGCATTCCCAGGATCGACGTCCGATCGCGTCGCACTCGTTCTGACGACATCGTCGCCGCTTGCCGGCACGAACGCTTCATTCGATCCGGACCTGCTCTATCAGATCAAGATCGACAACTCGGGCGATGCCAAGGAAGACCTCGTCTTCCAGATCACGTTCGACAAGGGTTCGCTCACGAATCAGATCGTCAGCGT
>JBDUEH010000399.1:0-3052 GCA_040002555.1 Gemmatimonadales bacterium
CGGCCGCGACCGGCTTTACTCAATCCGAGCCGCACACCGGTAGTCCGGGCACCGAGAACACCGACGTTCGCGTTCTCTACGACGACGAGCATATGTACATCGGAGCGTATCTGCACGATCGCGAGCCGGACAAGCTGATCATCAATGACCTGAAGAAGGACTTCGCCGAGGACCAGCAGGATGACTTCGAGGTCATTCTCGACACGTTCGATGATCGAACGAACGGCTACGTGTTCATCACCAACGTCGCCGGCGCAAAATCTGACAGGCAAGTCGCTAATGAAGGCCGCGAGGTAAATGCGAGCTGGGATGGAATCTGGTCGGTGCAAACAACACGAGTCGCCGACGGCTGGACTGTGGAGATGGAGATTCCGTTCAAGACTCTGCGTTTTGATTTTGCGACGTCGCCGAGTTGGGGAATCAACTTCGCGAGGCGTATTCGCCGGAAGAACGAAGTGGATTTCTGGGCGCCCGTTCCGCGCGCTTTCAGTCTCGCGCGAGTGTCGCTCGCCGGTGAACTGACCGGAATCTCGCACGAAGGAACATCACGAGACCTTCGTGTGAAGCCGTATGCCGCCGCTCGCTCGATACGCGGGACAGGCGGTTCGCAGTTCGATGCAACATCTGATGCCGGTCTCGACGTGAAATACGGCCTTACCCAAGGATTGACCCTTGACGCAACAATCAATCCTGATTTCGCGCAGGCCGAATCGGACGAGCAAACGGTAAACCTCACTCAATTCGATCAGTTCTTTCCGGAGAAGCGAGAGTTCTTTCTCGAAAATTCCGGCATTTTCTACGTGGGAGACGCAGCCAGAAATACTCGCGTGACACCGGCACTGACGCCGGACGAAGACATGCTGCTTTTCTTCAGCCGGCGCATTGGCCTGAACAAGTCAGGCAACCAGCTCACGATTCCTGCCGGACTCAGACTTACCGGCAATATCGATGGATTGAACATTGGTCTGCTTTCCATGGGCACGCAGGCGTCAGGCACCACGCCAGGCAGTCAGTACTCAGTGCTCCGCGTGCGACATAATCTCTTCACCGGAACCGATGTCGGCTTCATCGCGCTCGATCGCGAGGGCCGAGGAGACAATACCGATTGGAACAGGCTGCTTGGTATTGATGGAAATGTGCGTCTTCCCGGTAACGTGGACTGGAATAGCTATGGGATACTCAGCCGAAAGCCGGGTATCAACGGCGGACAGTACACGTACCGGAGTACGCTCAATCACGAAGGTAATTTCTTCCACGTAAAAACCGGACTTCTCGAAGTCGGCGACGGATTCACCGACGACCTCGGCTATTTTCGCCGGACGAACACACGGAAATATCTGATCGACACAGGCCTCCGACCGCGTCCGTCATGGCTCGCCCCGCTCGGATTCCGCGAGATGCATCCGCACATCGTGTATGCCTACTATGAAAGTCTCGCGGGCCAGGTCACGGCGAAGAGTCTTCACAACGGATACACATTTTTTCTCAGCAACGGCGCGTTCGCGGAAGCATCGTTCAATGAGAATTTTCAGAGAATTGTGACGCCGTTCAAAATCGACAGGTCGATCGCGCCGATACCGCCGGGCGGCTATTCGTGGAGGACCTATCAGTTTCGCGGTACGACGGACCTGAGTCGACCTGTGTGGCTCGACTACACGTTCATCAAGGGCGGACTCTGGAGCGGAACTCAGCTCTCACAACAGGTAACTGTTGGCTTGCGCCCGTCCGTTCATTTCAGTGGACGGATTGGCGTAAATCACACGGCAGCGTCTCTCGACTTACCAAAAGACAAGTTCGATGCCCTGCTCTGGACCGCGAGAGCGAATTATTCGTTTACGACCAACATGTTCTTCGACGCGCTGACTCAATACGATCCGCGGTCGCATCTGTTGAACGCGAACATGCGGTTCAACTTCATTCACCACCCGTTGAGCGATTTGTTCGTCGTAGTGAATCATCAGCGGATTGCCACGCCTGACGGCCCTGAGGTAAGGCCGGGACTCGGCGTCATCCTCAAATACACGCACATGTTCTCGATCTAGCGGCCACCTATAGAATGTCTTTCCGGTAGGTGATCACGCGACTCACTTCCGTATAGCCGGCTTTCCTGTGCGTTTCGTGACTGACATCGTTGTCGATGAGGACGTCGGAGCCCATTTCCTTGTAGCCCTGCTCCGCCGACCATTTTTCGGCTGCATCGAGCAATGCACGCGCGAGCCCCTGCCGCCGCACGTCGGGGTCGACCCAAAGTGCTTCGATATAGCCAACTGGAGAGGTGGCGCACCCGTCGACAACCGAGCGGGCGCCAACTTCAACGTATCCCGCGAGCGGTCCACCCGCCTCACGCGAGGCGACGATGATCGCACCGTCCACCCGCGCAAGAAACTCACGCATCTCCGCGATGTCGTTTTCGATATCTTCTTCGGAGAAAAGCTCACGCGCCATGCGCAGCCATTCCGGCCAGTCGCTTTCCCGATACCGTCTTACACGCAGGTTGTCGCTCAACTGGTCTGTAATCCCGGTCGAAAGATTCGCAGCACGTTTGATACTACCGGCGATTGGTTGACGAGCAGGAGGCTCGCCGCAATGATGCCGAAACCGACTAGCATGCCAGCCGTTATCGGCTCTCTGAGAAATACAGCACCGCCCAGCATGACGAAAGCCGGCAGGATGATTTGAGGCGAGACAAATCGGTTCAGTGAAACGTTTCGCCCTTGTTCAACATTTCGATGATTTGAACGACCCGTTTCTCTCGCGTTTCCGCTTTTTTGGCGGTCTGCAGCCGCCACAGGATGGCGTACCGATTCTGGCTGTTTAGAGTCGCGAAAAACTTCTTCGCCTTTACATTTTTCGAGAGAGCTGCCTCGAAATAGTCCGGGACTGTAGCTGTCCGATGTGAATCGTACGCCGATTCCCACTGTCCGTTCGCCTTTGCCCGTTCAATGGATGCGAGACCGGCCGGCTTCATTCTCCCCGCATCGATGAAACCGAGCGCTTTCGTTCTGTTGATCTTCGACCAGATGCTGCGCGGACCGCGGGGCGTGAATTTCTG
>JBDUEH010000400.1:0-3048 GCA_040002555.1 Gemmatimonadales bacterium
CATCGATTCGGTTTCGACTCCGGACAGCATGACGGCCGTTTTCTGGTTCAAGAAGAGATCGCCGCTTCAGTTCTTCGACGCTGTTTACAACATGTCGATTCTTCCTGACCATCTACTGAAGGGAGCAACGGGTGTTGCGCTCCGAGCTTCGTCCCTCGCTCGCACGCCGGTTGGAACCGGCCGGTTCAGGTTCGTCAGCTGGACTCCGGGATCGTCCATTCAACTGGCGGCCGACACTGCGAATTTCCGGAGTCGGCCTCATCTCGATCGCGTCGTGATGACCATCGCGCCCGATTTCAACACGGCTCTTACCCGGCTCCTTGGTGGTGAGGCAGACATGCTTGAGCAGATTCCGGCCGCAAGCGTTGCAGACATTGCAAAGGACACTACGCTTCGCCGCACTCTCGATCCGGGACTCGACTACATTTTCGTTCAGTTCAATCTGAAGGATCCGAAGCTGCCATCTAGGCCGCACAAGTTGTTCGGTGACCGAGCTCTGCGCCGCGCGATCAGCGCTGCCGTAGACCGCAGAAGTATCGTCCGGAACGTCTATGATTCCCTCGCGTTTGTGGCGCTCGGCCCCACCGTTCGCGCTTACGTAACGACGGACACGAGTCTCGCTCCGATACCGTTCTCCGCCGATGGCGCGAAGCGACAACTCGATTCGCTCGGATGGAAGGATTCCAATGGAGATGGAGTGCGCGACAGAAACGGCATTCCGCTCGAGTTCACTCTTGAAGTGCCTGGAGTGAGTAAGGCTCGCACTAGAATGGCCGTGCTTATTCAGGAGCAGTTGAAGCAGGTAGGTGTGAAGATGAACATCGATCAGCTCGATTTCCCGACATTCGTCGCGAAAGAGGGGGGACGAAGTTTCGACGCGGTATTCAACGGATGGCATGTCGAAGCGAGCCCCGGAAGCATTCGGCAGACGTGGGGTTCAGCGGGCGCGGCAAAGGTCGGAACGAATTACGGCTCGTACTCGAATCCCGCGTTCGATGCTCAGGTCGACAGCGCCTTGACCGCCAGTACTTTCGCGAGCCGCCGCGCGCATTTTACATCTGCGTACAAAATCATCGATGAAGATGCACCCGCCATCTGGCTCGCCGAGCCAAAGCGAGTCATGGCAGTCAATCGCCGGATAGTGACCGGAAAGCTTCGCGCCGATGCATGGTGGAAGACGATTCCTGATTGGAGCATCCCGGCCGATAAGCGGATCGCACGCGACGGAAGCACTTCGCCCAAAAGGTAGCTAGTGGCGGCCTTCCTTGCGCGCAGATTAGCACAGGGACTGGCCGTCGTGGCGCTGGTTGCCACGATTGTTTTTTTTCTGATTCACTCCGCTCCGGGCGATCCGTTCAGCGCGTCGATGGAAAATCCGGGAATCAGCGAGTCAATCAGGGCGAACTGGCGACAGGCGTACGGCCTCGATCGTCCGCTGGCGGAGCAGTACGTGAGATACGTCGGCAGCATCGCGCGAGGTGATCTCGGATTCTCGTTCTCGCAGCGTCGTCCGGTCCGTGATGCGCTAGCCGCGGCTCTTCCCAACACTCTGCTGCTGATGTCGATCGCGATTGTTGCCGCATTTGCAGTCGGAATTGCAGTCGCTGTAGCTCAGGTTCGAAAGCGCGGAAAGTTCGGTGACAGGCTGCTCGGTGGCATTTCGATTTTGCTTTTTTCCGTTCCGGACTTCTGGCTCGCGATGCTGGTCCTAACGTCGCTCGCCTACTGGATGCGCTGGTTTCCAATCGGTGGATCGGTCGATCCGGGTGCGTACGACACAATGGGCGCCGCAGCTCGCGTCGCTGACCGGCTGTACCATCTCGTTCTGCCCTCGCTGACGCTGGCATTGCTGTACTTCCCCGTAATCGCGCGTCATCAGCGCGCTGCATTGCTCGAATCGATTTCGTCGGATTACATAACTACGGCGCGCGCGAAGGGAGTCACAGAGCGTGTTATCGTCACCAGGCATGCGTTACGAAACGCTTTGCTTCCCATAGTGACGATCCTCGGAGTGGCGTTCCCAGCGCTGCTTACAGGAGCGGTTTTCGTCGAGAAGATTTTTGGCTGGCCTGGCATGGGTCTCCTGATCGTCAATTCAATCGGGAGTCGAGACTATCCATTACTGACCGCGGCGGTTCTGTTGGCGAGCACGTTCGTCGTGCTCGGAAGCGTCCTCTCGGACGTTCTCTATCGATGGCTCGATCCACGGCTTCATAGTGATCGCTGACACGCCGCTCCCGCTTGTAAGCTGGATCGCCACGCCTCGAAGGTGGCTGACAACCGACAGGTCAGCCGCGTTTGCGATTGCGCTGCTCTCCGCCATCGCAATTCCGTGCCTGCTCGCTCCAGCGCTCGCTCCGTACGATCCTTCCGCGCAGCCGGACATCATCGGATTGAGAAGCGTCGCCCCATCGCTCATGCATCCGTTCGGAACCGACCAGGCGAGCAGGGACATACTCAGTCGCGTAATCTACGGCGGTCGGTTGTCGCTCACCGTTGCGATCCTCGCGACGCTGGTCAGTGTCACACTCGGGACGACGTACGGCGCGCTTGCGGGATTTCTCAACGGAATAGGAGGAACGGTTCTTCAGCGAATTCTCGATGCACTGCTTTCCATTCCGCGGCTCCTTCTGCTCATTGCCATCTTTGCGGCGTGGAACGACGCGCCTCTGCCCGTTTTCATTCTCGCTCTTGGGCTCACAGGGTGGTACGGACTGGCGCGGCTCGTGAGGGGTCAGGTTCTTGCGTTGAAAGCGCAGGACTTTGTTCAGTCAGCACGGGCGCTTGGAGCCACTCGATCGCGAGTCCTCATTCGGCATATTCTCCCGAATGTGGTGTCGCAAATAGTCGTCACGGCGATGCTGGGTATAGGCCAAGTGATAGTTTTGGAGGCTGGTCTCTCCTACCTTGGCATCGGCGTGCACCCACCTGATGCGAGTTGGGGAAACATCATTCAAGACGGGTCCGACCAGATCGCCGCGAACTGGTGGATATCTTTTTTTCCGGGAATCGCGATTGTGCTGACTGTCATGGCCTTCACCGTCATTG
>JBDUEH010000401.1:0-3040 GCA_040002555.1 Gemmatimonadales bacterium
CCACGAGAAACTCGGGTCGGGACTCAACTATCTCGGTGATGAGCCGGCGCATGAAAGCGCTGTCATCGACAACCAGAACTCGCTTCGACTGACGCAATGGAATCGGGGTTTCGTGTGCCGCTCACAGCCTGCGGAAAATGCGCTCCCGAGAGCTGACCGGCGCGAACATCTCTCGCGATTTTCCGAGCAGCGTCTCTACTTTACCTAAGACGAGGAAACCACCCGGCAGCAACAGATCGTGGAAGCGCTCGAAAAGCCGTTCCTGCGTTTCACGGGTGAAGTAGATGATGACGTTGCGGCAGACGATCATGTGGAGGCGGTCTCCTGGACCGTCCCCATCGAGAAGATCACGCTTCTCGAACGAAACGAGGTTCCTGATTTCCGGCGAAACGGAGAACATCCCGTTTTCCAGCGGGAAGTATTTCTCACGCACGGCCGGAGATGTGTCGGCAAAGGCTGGCTCGGTGTAGCGGCCATTGCTCGCTGCCGAGACGGACTCACGGTCGATGTCGCTGCCGACGATCCGCAGGCGATCGAGCCCTGGCATCTCACCGTGCGCGAGTGCGTGCTCGCGAAAAAGGACGGCGAGGGAGTAGGCCTCTTCTCCGGTCGCGCAGCCGGCGCTCCAGACTCGCATCAGAGGTGACGGGGCGTCCCACAACTCGGGAATGACCTTGGCCGCGACACACGCAAATGTCTCTGGGTTCCTGAAGAACTTCGACACGTTGATAGTGAGCGCGTCCACCAGCTTGTCATATTCGCTGGGATCCGTATCGAGAATCCCAGCATACTGGGCGAACGAAGCCGCTGAGTTCGCGCGCATTCGAACGGATATCCTTCGCCGAAGGCACGTGTCCTTGTAATTCCAGCATCGAAAATTTCGCTCGCGCTCGATTTTTCGAAGGAGGGCTACAAACCCTGATTCGTCAGCGCCCGGAACTGACTGCACTCGCCTTCGCTGCTCTCGTGTAGGCTGCCTGTGCCTCTTCGGCCCTGCCCTGTCGCCCGAGCGCGTCGCCGAGGTTTCGGTAGAGCTGCGGCATCGCACAGGCGGTCTGCGCGGCACGCTCCACCGACTTTCTCGCAACCTCGAAGTTTCCGCATGCTTCCTGAGCGACCGAGAGATTGTTCAACAACACTGGAGATGATGGATAACTCTCTACGCCCATGCCCAGAAGCTCTGCCGCGCGCTCGACGCTTCCGCGCATCGAGGCCTCGAGACCGCCCGGAAACCACGCAGGTGGCGGCGTGCTGCCCCCCGCGCCGCCTTCGCCGAGGCAAGCGAACGTGCCGCGCCATCGAGATCTCCGCGTTGCAGCGCAATTGATACCAGACCCAGATGCGCCAGCGGCTCCGCACGTTGGACTTGCGACATTACGAGGTCGAGCGCGAGCCGAGCTTTCTCGAGTTGCCCAAGCCGCTCGTATGCGTAGGCCATGTTGACGAGAAGCGGCGTGACAGATTCGTCCGTTCTCGAAACAGATCGTTCCTGTAGTTCCGGCTTCCGTGAGGCTCAATGTGCCGTTCTTGTTGCCCATCGCGAGAAGCTGAACAACGTCGGGAAGACTCGCCTCGGTGAGATTGGGCCGCGAATCGCCATCAGCGCATCTCTTCTATGATTCGATCGGACAGGTCGAGCCACACCAGGACCATCTTCTCGACGTCGATTATCGGTGTGCGATTGCCGAGCGATCCGGCGACACCAAGACGGCCGACGCTGGTCTCGAGGGCCGGGCGTGAGCTCAGCGAGGAACGACTCGAACTCGCTGCCGTTCCATTCTCCTTTTTTGGGACGCCCCGACCACTCGTTGTTCATCCCAGCTCGACTCCGTCGTTTGCGTCAGCTCCGCGTGGACTCTCTCATACCGCGGAGCCAGCAAAGATAAGCAAGTAGCTCTGGATGCGGACCTATTAATTCAGCGGGCCGAACAGCGCGTCGACGCTGCTGTTCAGGTCGGATTCGAGGTCCCGCCCGGACGGGTCCACCTCGAACTCGCGCTGTGTGCTGTCACGATCGACCGCCGCAAGAAGCAGGCATTCTTTTCCGCCTGTCGCGCATGAGCCCATGATTACAACCTGCTTGCGACCACTTTGATGCAAACCGAGAAACGGGCTTCCACCAAGTTGCCGGCCAAGCTCACGACCTGATGCATTGATGGCCGCTGCAAGGGCGCACGCCGTCATTACTTCGACCGAGCTCGCAAATCCAAACTGGCCAAGAACCTTTCCGTCCGGATGCAGCACAATCGCTCGCTGCACTCGCGAATCCTGGACGAACCTGCGCAACGGCGCGTCCAGCCACGGCGCGCTCACAGCTCCTGCAATCATAGCAGCTCCACCGCGCTCAACATTTCGAGGCGCAATTTTCCAAGGTTGATTCCTGAACCGGCAACAGTCACAATCGCGATGTCACCCTTCGCCGCAGCGCACAGGTGTCCGCGATCGGCCTCCAACCGTATGAACGAAACGTCACCAAGGCCTGCCTCACCCGAGGCGGCCTTCGTGCGACGAAAGAGAGATGTTGCGAGCGCCGCCGCAGTGTCGGAGTCCCGCCCGTCGCCGGCGTCACCCGCGATGATGAATCCATCTTCCATGCCGACGAGCATCACGCCCTGCATTCCGGGGTGACGCTGAAGGCGCGCGACAATTGTGTCGAACTCCTGCATCATGCCACTTCCCTTCGCCACGCAAGCGCTCTGCGTGCCGCGAGATTCAGCAACCGCCTGACAAACCCAGCCGGCACCGATGGCGCCGCTGCGACGAGCACAACGTCCCCATCGTCGGCGGGAGCGAGCGCAAGATTGGCTTCTGAACATTCACAGACTATTGCGCGCCATTCGCCAAGAGCGAGGTGTCGCATTGCACGCGTCGCCTCGAGACTGATGCCCGACAACGCCTCGCCTATCTCGGCGCTCACGTCATTTCCTCGGCTGTCGATGTACATCCCGGCCCGTACTACGCCCTTGTAGTCGAGAAGGAGGGCGGTCTGATCTCCCTCGCCAATGACGTCGGCAAATGCGCAGAGAGCGTGCTCATTCAT
>JBDUEH010000402.1:0-3039 GCA_040002555.1 Gemmatimonadales bacterium
TGCTGTCGCCCCTGTCGAGACTCGAGGGTGCGACGTTCCGGAAACGGGTTGTCCACCTTGGTCCGGCGGACAATGACATCGCGGATAGTGACTCTCCCGCGACATTGGCGGGCGCGGAGTGAGTACATGCCGCTGCCCCCAATGATGCCACGCAGAAAGCAAGGGCGAGTATCGAGCGTCTCATTTTGGTGCACCTCGTGGTTGAAAGCGCGTGCTTACGTTGGCACAAAATCTCAGACGCCGCGACCCCGGCGATCCGCAGAGACGTCGTTCGGAGCGTAGAGATCGACTTAAAGCCGACACAGGCAGTTCGCGGGCTCTTCCCCCGCGTGCTGGGTAGATCGGCAACCACTTCCTACGATATGAGGACCGTGCCGGTGACGTTTAAAACGAAGACGGTGCCTCGTGACCGAGGCACCGTCTACATTTCTCACGATATCGCGCGAGCGAGATTCCGAATAACCGGGAGTCTTATTCGCGTTTCACGGGCTACGAAGTCCTAGTGGACTTTGCAGGTCAGCGTAGCGTTGCCACTCGCGGAAATCACCTCACGGGAGTCAGTGGTAAACCCTATTAAAGTGCCGCAAAGAAAGCCAGTGTATATGACGGCCTGGCCGGTCGAATTCGGAACGCCGGTCGCGGAGCACTTTACGATGGAGTTGCCGCTGCTGGTGATTACCGAATGTGATTCGTCAGATAGATATGAGTTACCGTCGCCGTCAATCAGACTACAGGTTAAGTCGTTAATCACGACGGCGGGTGCGAGCGTACTGGTCGCCGCTTGCGCCATCGGTGACGTCACCACGAGGGCCGCGACCGTCGCGGCCACCAGACCGAACGCTGTTACTGCATAACTGATCCGCATCATTGCTCCAGTGTCAAAAGTTGAACTGCAGGGACGGACTCGGCGGAATTCCGGGTCCATGAATTGAACTTCGTAATACGGCATTAGGGGTAAACCCGCAAGTGACGGCTCGCAGGACCTGGGTGAGCATCAGATTTTCGCAGTGCTGTCAGTTCGAAGTCGCCAGTCCGTTGGTCTTGCTGGCCTCGCCGAACGAAGGGCATGTTTGCTGAATGCGTCACTACCGATCGTTAATTATGGGAGCCGGCCTGCTAATCTTCGCGACGCCAAATCTCCCCGCGCAGATTAGGAATCCAGGTGACCTCGATCCCAGCGGACGCGTGCTGGCGAAGATCAAGGTCGCAATGACCGAGGTGAGCGGGTTCAGTCATCCCGTTGCCTCACTCGTCATCGTCATAATCGCGGAGACCGGCGATCAGACGTCGGTTCGAACTGATGACGCCGGGATCGCGACAGCGTGGCTCGCGCCCGGGACCTACCAGTTCAGAACACCCGAGCCGCTAAGTTGGAACGGTGTCGCGTATACCTGGGAGTTGACGACAGCAATCCAGCCCGGAACCGCAATGATCCGATTCACCCCGGTGAATGCGCAAACAACGGCACCTCCCGCCGGGGCGGCAGCGCCCTCGCCTCCGATTGTGGCTGGCCTGCCCGCGCCGTCCATGGAATCACAAAAGCTGCGGGTCTTTACCGACTGCCTGGCCGAGGGCTGCGATCTGAATTACTTCCGGACGGTAATTTCATTCGTGGACTACATGCGCGACCGCGCCGACGCCTCCCTTCACATTCTGGTGACGGGCGAGGGTACGGGCGGCGGTGGGACCACCTACACAATCGACTTCATCGGCCTGCGTGACCTCGCCGGTCTTCGTGATACGCTTCGCTATGTGGCTCCACAGTCAGCCTCCAGCGACGACAAACGGACCGGCCTCGCGCGAGCTATCAAGTTCGGCCTGGCGCGCTATGTGTCGCGGTCATCAGCCGCTGATCAGCTCGAAATCAACTTTGCACCGCGGGCGGCCGCCGCAGTCGTGAGGGGACCCGTTCGCGATCCATGGAATCTCTGGGTTTTCCAGATGAACGCGAACGCAAACCTGAGCGGCGAGAAGTCGCAGAGCTTCACATCCCTGCGCGGCTCTATTAATGCGAATCGCACGTCCGAAGCGTGGAAGTTCCTGATCGGAGGCACCGGCGGGTACAACGAGAGCAAGTTCACTTTCAGCGATGGGTCGAAGTTCAACTCCTACACTCATTCTTACGGCGGGAGCCAGATCCTCGTGAAGAGCCTGGGGAGCCACTGGTCCGCCGGAGAGAGATCCACGCTCCGCTCTTCCACCTACGTGAACCAGAAGCTTTTCACACGGTTCGCGCCGGCAATCGAGTTCAACGTCTTCCCGTACTCGGAATCGACTCACCGCCAGCTGACCTTTCAATACTCCGTGGGCGTCAGCTCCTTCCGTTACCAGGACACGACGATTTTTAACAAAATCTCGGAGGTGCGGCCGGACAACTCGCTCGTCGCAGCGCTGGATTTCAAGGAGCCGTGGGGATCGGTGAGCCTTTCACTCGACGGAGCGTCGTATCTGGACGACATGAGGAAGCACCGGGCCGTACTGGACAACTCGTTCGACGTACGAGTGTTCAAGGGCTTCAGCGTCAACTTCTACGCGGAAGCGTCGCTGCTTCGCGACCAGCTCTACATTGCGAAGGGTACGCTCAGCGATGCGGACATTCTGGTGAGAAAGCGCCAGCTTGCGAGCACGTTCAGTTATTACCTGGGAATCGGCCTGAGCTATACGTTTGGCTCGATCTTCAACAACATCGTCAACCCGCGGTTCAATCTTGCGGGCGGTGGCTGACCTGGTGTCAGTCGGCTCCCGAGAAACATTCGAAGGGCCTCACGCAGCAAATTCACATCGAGCCGACTCGGAATCTTATTCTGCAGCATCGGTTACGTACGCAGCTCGACGATCGCGCCCCGCGCGTTTCGGATGTAAATCCGAGCGCCTGTTCTAAGTGCGCCACTGGAAATCCGAAAACTCTGACGTGTTGCCCTATCTCTGGTGGGTTTAAGTTGAGGCCTGGACGGGGAACGTGATCTGCCCGGGTTCCTGCCCAACCACGCCGGCTCCTGCACCCACGATAAGTCAGAAACGGCGAACTCGTCCAACTTC
>JBDUEH010000403.1:0-3024 GCA_040002555.1 Gemmatimonadales bacterium
GATAGAATCGCTTTGGAACCGACTGAATGATCAGGCGCGGATAGTCGATCCGATGTTCTTCGAGAACGGATACCACGTCGATCGAAGCATCAGGCAACACAACCGTTGGCCGGGTCGGTGCTCGCCTGTATCGGCGGACGGCGGAGTTGATATCTCCATCCGTGAGCTGGAGAGTCGGCTGAAGCTGCTTCAGTGCGCCACGCAACGAATCAAGGCTTGGGGCAGTGATTGAAACCGCGTACGCCGGGAGGTTCTCGGCGATGATGTTGCCCTTGCGATCGTAGATGATTCCACGCGGTGCCGGTAGAGGAATCGTTCGCAGCCTGTTCTCCTGCGACTGCCTCACGTACGAGGCATTCTGCAGAACCTGAGCGCGGAAAAATGCGCTTAAAAGCAGAACGAACCCTACTCCGAGCGCGTACGAGCTCAGGCGGGTTCGTCGGGCAATGTCATTCGGATGGAAACTCATACGCGAGACGGCTCCAGCAGCGGTCGCATGATCAACAGTAGCAATATACCCGCTATCGCAGTCGCAGCGGCGGATAATGGTGACCAGAGAAGAAGCTGCTGGATCAGCTCGATTCCACCAAGCCGCTGCTCTACGCTGAAGTAAATGACGTCAAAGACCCATTTGCCAAGAAAGAAGAAGAACGCGTTCAGTGCGAGGTTATCTGCGAAGAAAACAGCTTTCAGCCACGAGGCGAGATAACCGACGACGGTCATCGCAACGGCGCCCGCCCCCAGCGACTCAGGGGTGAGCGAATCCGAAACAATTCCCAGAATCAACCCGATTATCGCTGCTGCCGCGGGTCGTACACGAATGGCGGCGAGGAGCAGTGCGAGAACAAGGAAGTCCATCGGCGCGCGCCATCCAAGGAGCGGACGGAGCGTGTAATGAAGAATAACGAGAATCAGGAACGTCGCGGTGGCGCGAGCGATGCTGCCAAAATTCATCGGATTCCTCGCGTGGGACTGCGCAACACGCCAGACGTATCCCGCTGAATCGAATCACGCCTGATCGAGTCGCGGCGAGCCGCGGCTCTTCTTCGGGCCGCGGCTGCGGCTACGGAGTCAACAGGTCGCGGAGGCGGTACCACAACTGGCGCCCTCGAGACTGTGTCTGGCATCAACTCAGGCGGAAGCCCACCGGGAACCTGCCCGCCGGCGGTTGAATCACGCCCCATCGTGTTTAGCGCAGCGCGTCTTGCCGCGGCTTCTGCCAATGCGGCGCTCTTCGCAGCTGAATCGCCGGAGACAACAATTCGCTCCGCCGCGGCGTTCGCTTCGGCGACGCTGCTCCAAACGTTGTCGAACGGTTTGGTGGTACGAGCGCTACGGAGGATCATCACGGCGCCGACGTCGGCGGGAGAAACTATGGGCTTCAAAAGATAGGACCGAGCCCAGCTGTCGGCAGTACTCGTTATCTCGGAAAGAACCGTTCCGACCGGGATACCGCGCGGCCAAACGCCGCCAAGTCCCGAGCTCACAATCAGCGCGCCCGGCTTGAGCTGACTTCGAAACGGAATACCGCGAAGTTCCATGAGGTATCCCGTCGTCGCGCTTGCAGCGTGCGCCTGAACGATTCCAAACGCGCTTCCATCCGCCGACATCGCGCTGACGCGGAAATCCGGATGCGTCCAAATCATCGCTTCGCTCATCGTCGGATCGACATTCGATACCATTCCGACGACGCCTTCCGGCGAGACAACAGGATTCAGTCTGCCAACTCCTGCGTTGGATCCGGCCGTGAGAGTCATCGTCGTTACGTCTCGGACACCTCGACCATGAATTGCTTCGGCAGGAACGAAGCCCCACCTCAGACGCGACCCGAGGCCGATGAGTTGTCGAAGACGATCGTTTTCGTTCTCGAGTGACGTGACTGTCATCGCACGAAGTGCAACGCTGTCGCGAATCGCCGTTCTCGCGTTGTCTAGAAGGAGTGACCGGCGGCTTGCCTCCGATCGTTCCTGTAGCATCACCAGCGGTGCGAGGAAAGTCCGGCGCATCGTGCTCGCGACGGGGTCGGCCATGTTCCGAGGCAAACCTCTGGCGGCGAGTGCAACGAGCACCGCTGCGCCAAGGATTATCAGGTCTGCTCGATTACTGCTACGTACAGCGCGTGCCACTGCGTGTACCTCAGGTGGCCAGAACGGACCAGTACTTTTCCTCGTCGTCGAGGATACGTCCGGTTCCGCGAACCACGCAGGTCAGAGGGTCCTCGTCAACGTGAATGGGCAATCCTGTTTCCTGCGACAGCAGAACGTCGAGACCACGAATCAGGGCGCCGCCACCAGTCATCACGATTCCGCGCTCGACGATATCCGCCGCAAGCTCCGGAGGCGTGATCTCGAGCGCGCGTCTCACTGCACTTACAATCTGCTGGATCGGCTCCTGCACCGCATCGCGGATTTCGGCCGAGTGGATGCGAATGCTCTTCGGAATGCCTGAGACGAGATCACGTCCCTTCACTTCCATTTCGCGCTCTTCGCCAATTGGGTAGGCAGATCCAATCTGAATCTTCACCTGCTCGGCCGTCGACTCGCCGATGAGGAGATTGTAGTTCTTCCTCATTGACTGGAGGATGGCCATGTCGAGTTCATCACCTCCAGTTCGAATCGACGTATCGCTGACGATTCCAGAGAGGGCGATGACGGCGATCTCGGTGGTGCCACCGCCAATGTCAATCACCATGTTTCCGGTCGGCGTCTCGACTGGCAAGCCAACACCAATCGCGGCAGCCATCGGCTCCGCAACCATGAAGACTTCCTTGGCGCCGGCACCCATGGCCGAGTCACGCACCGCCCGCTTCTCGACTTCCGTGATACCTGACGGCACACAGACTATGACGCGCGGCTTCACCTTGAAAACGTGATTCTCGATGATGAGCGCAAGAAAGTAGCGGAGCATTTTTTCCGTCACTTCGAAATCCGCGATCACGCCGTCCTTCATCGGACGGACAGCGATCACGTTCTCAGGCGTGCGACCCAGCATGCGCTTGGCCTCGAGCCCGACTCCCTTGATCTT
>JBDUEH010000404.1:0-3024 GCA_040002555.1 Gemmatimonadales bacterium
CCGCGAACGATGTCCGCGGGAACGAGCTGCGGGCTGCCTGAATCGGTGACTGCCAGCGAGACTGTCATTCAGCTATTGAGTCGCAGCCGCGGGGTCAAGGGTTTGCCGGGGCGGGGAGATTCCCATAAAAACTAGCCCGCAATGCGAAACATCCACATTGCGGGCTGGGCCTGGCCGCCCCCACAGCGCCAGACTTTCCTGATTACCCCATTGCTACTACTTCCAGGAGCTGAGCTCCATTATCTGCGCGATCGATTGACGGGGAAGTGAAATCGTCGAGTCGCATTCGCTGCAAACGCCGACGAGGATGTTCGAGTACGTGATGGCAGAGCGATTCATCCGAACGTCGCGCGTCTCATAGCGGGCATGAACCTGCTTGCCGCAAACTGAGCATGTCGTCGATGAAACATCTCCTTCGTGCCATGGTGCCTGCATAAAGCCTCACTGGTTTTGAAAACGAGCCGCGTTGTTCTTCCTGTCTGCTCGTTGGACATGCATGCACTACGGAACGTTTGCGGGGATTGTGCCTAAATAGTCGAATCTTACGAATCCCGTACACCATGTTGACCGGAAACCGACACAGTCGCGCAATTCAACTTTCCCGCGGAACCTCGCTCATCAGCGCGAAATAGTTGTTTTCAGAATCACGGTACGCAGATATCCAAAGATCATGGTCCGGCATCGGTGCGACGAGCCTCGGCTCTTCCTCTGACTTGACTCCCTTAGCGACGAGCGCGCGATGCATGCCGACTATGTCGCCCACCTTGTAATACAGTATGGAAGCGGGATGATCGAACTCGGTCTTCTCGGCGGTGGTAAGCATGAGCCGGACACCGCCGGCGTCGAAGAACGCGAGGTTGGGCGGAGCGAAGAGAAATGTCAATCCCAGGACATCGCGGTAAAACGCCGTTGCCCGCGCCACGTCCTTAACGTTGATCGCTATCTGCCCGATCGTGCTCAAGTGAATCGTTGCCCCATCGTTATCCATTAAGCCTCCTCGATGTCGAAGTTCGCTCTCGCCAGCTTGGCGTTATTTAGTTAGCTTAGCTAACTAAATATGAGCACATCGCAAAAGACGCGCAATGAGGATCTCGCCGACCGCTTACACTCGGCTGCGATTCATCTGTTGCGCACCCTGAGACGGGTTGACGATGAAACCGGACTGACAGCGCCAAGGTTGTCAGTGCTGTCGGTGCTTGTATTTGCCGGCCCCAGAACACTCGGACAACTGGCCACGGCTGAGCAGGTAAGACCACCGACGATGACCCGCCTCGTTGCAGCTCTCGAGGAGGACGGTTTTGTCGGGCGCTCGCCCGACAAAACCGATGGCCGCGTGACGATTGTTTCAGCGACAAAAAAAGGCGAGGCTGTGATGTGGCTCGGTCGAAGCCGCCGCGTTAAATCGCTGGCAGCACGGCTCGACAGTCTGACCCGAAAGGAACTGTCCGAGCTTAATGACGCAGCAACACTTATCGAGCGAGTCTCTAAAAACGTTTAGTTGAGCGTCATCAAAGCCGCCATCATCTCGATTCCATCCCACAGGTTTCCAATCCGAATGCTCTCGTCTTCCGCGTGCTGGTTGTTGTCGTAATTCGCGATCGGCACCGTGATAGTCGGAACATGAAGAGCATCGACGATGATACTGAGCGGAAGGCTTCCACCTAGTGTCGGTACGGCAAGCGTGCGACCCGGAAACGCGTTGTCGATCGCGCGATAGACGGAACGCGAAATCGGAAGATCCATCGCAGTTCGCTGCGCGTTGTATCCACCTCCGCGCTGAGTCACCATCGCAATCTTCGCGTACTGCAAACGCTCGGCTGAAGTCGGTGTGTGATCGACGACGTGAAAGCCCTGCCGTTCGATGTGCGCAAGAAGCCGAGCCATCTGCCGCTTGACGTCGTTTCCTTTCACCAGTCGCAGGTCGAGAGTAGCAGATGCCGTCGTGGGAATGACGTTGCGCGCGCCGGGCCCCACCTCGGCACTCGATATTCCGTTGATGTTCAACGACGGAAGGTTGATGAGCTCGGTGAGCGACTTTCCGCCGCCATCAGAGTTCCGGAAGCCAAGCTGAGTGCGCAGGGTATCATCGAACGGCGGAGACTCTCGAATCGCCCTTCGCGCCACAGCGTCCAGCGGAACGACGTCGTCGTACCATCCCTTTATTAACACGCGACCTGACTCGTCTTTCATCGACGCAAGGAGCTGAACGAGTGTCATCGCGGGGTTCGGAGCCCAGTTGCCGTAGTGCCCGCTGTGCAACGGTCTGTTTGCGCCGTAGACCGTGAGATCGACATTCATGTCTCCGCGGACTCCATAAACGACTTCCTTGCGTCCGGATTGATGGACTGGCCCGTCGCAGATGATCCATGCGTCCGACTCCAACAATGACGCGTTATGCCGAATGATGTCGCCGAGGTGTGGCGAGCCGGCCTCTTCTTCGCCGTCGAAGACGAGTTTGAGGTTGACTGAAGGCGTTCGTCCTGCCGCCTTTAACCCATCGACGGCCGCGAGGAAGGCCATCACTCCAGCTTTGTCGTCGGATGCGGACCGTGCGTAGATCCGCATCTCGGGGTCTATCGGATAACCATCGGCCGGAAAGGGAATCGTTTGTCCTCCTTTGTCGAGCGCCGCAGACCGGAACACCGGCGACCACGGTTTACTGCCTGTCCATTTTGCAGGATCCGTCGGTTGCCCGTCGTAATGGGCATACATGACGATCGTACGCGTGGCGCCGGCGACTTTCCATTCGCCGTAAATCAGCGGCGGTGCCTTTTGATCGGCTCCGTGCAGCAGCTGCGGGGCCAGACCACGAGAGGCCATCATCCGCACCATCGTCGCCGCATTGGCGGCAATTCCGGCGCTGTCTGACGCGACGTTCGGAACTGCGAGCAGCTCGGTGAATTCGCGCAGAATCGTGCGCTCGTTGCTGATGCGGTAGTGACGCACCTGCTGCTGCAGCGACCCGGAAGCCTGCGCGAGACTCTCCCGGCAAAAGGCAAGATTCGCAATCGCGAATATCGGTAT
>JBDUEH010000405.1:0-3023 GCA_040002555.1 Gemmatimonadales bacterium
CACCGACACTGCTTCGTCTCCTATGGGACTGAAGGAAGTGTTTCGCGGAACCAGTGCGATCGTTTACAGAAACGATGCCGCGCTGGATCGCACCTACATCGTTCCCAACGTTCAGGTCATTCCGCAAACCGATGCCGCCCTGACGTTCATGAAGTCGCCTGGATTCAATCCTCGCAGTGTTGCCGTTGTGGATCGTCCGATTGGCACAACGCTGCCGACGAGTATGCTCGTTCAGTCAAGCACAATGAAGGTCTCGGAGTCTGACAAGATCGTGGTTCACACTACCACGAACAGGCCTGCTCTACTTGTCCTCGCTGACGTGTACGCGCATGGATGGAAAGCGTGGGTGGACGATAAGCCGGCGCCAATCGTCATTACCAATGTGGCGTTCAGGGGCGTCGTGATTCCCGAGGGACAGCACGACGTGAGGTTCGAGTTCCTGCCCGACGCCTTGTTCACGGGATTGTACATCAGCGGCGCATTGTTCGTGCTGCTCGTCATCTACGGAGCCTGGTTCGTGTTCGGCGATACTCGAAAGAATGAATCCGAAGAGGTCGTTGCAGCGTGACAGGTACCAAGGTCATCGACCTCGGCGGCGCGCGCGCGGAGCAGAGACCCGGTAGTTCACGGGACGACGAGAATAGACTGTCGAACCCTCCGCGCTTTGCCGTAATCGTCCCGGCGTATAACGAGGCCGATAACATTCCGGCGCTGTTCGGTGCACTTAGGTCAACGTTCGACAAGCATGGGCTGGACGGCGAAGTCATCATCGTCGATGACGGTTCGACCGATGCCACATTCGAGCTCGCTATTGCGGAGGCGGCCAGGTTCGGCCCGCGCGCTCGCGTCGCGCGCCATCGCCGCAACCTTGGCAAGACGGAGGGCATGGTCACCGGGTCGCGCGTCGCAACGGCTGATGTGCTGATCATCTTCGACGCCGACCTCCAGCATTCCACCGAAGAAATTCCCCGCTTTATGGCAAAGATCGATGCGGGATGGGACATAGTTACTGGTCGAAAAGTCGGGGCGTACGAGAAGGCCGCCGTGAGTTCCGTCTACAACAAGCTGTCGCGAAAACTCTTCGATGTTCCGGTCAGGGATCTCAACTCGATGAAAGCGTTCAGGGCCGAGATCCTTCACGGAATTTCGTTGCGTCATGATTGGCACCGATTCTTTGTCGTGCTCGCGTACGCGCAGGGATATTCGGTGACTGAGATCGACATCGAGCTCTATCCGCGGAATGCTGGAGTATCCAAGTACTCCGGATCGAAGCGGATTTTCTCGAGTGTTGGCGACCTGCTCGTCGTCTGGTTCTATCTCCGCTTCAGCCGAAAGCCGATGCAGCTCTTCGGCGGAGCCGGCGTCGCACTGACAATGCTCGGCGTAATAATCGGGCTCGTGCTCGTCGTTTTGCGCGGATTCGGCTTTCCGCCGCCGTCGATCGGTTATCGGCCGTTGCTCGGCTTCGTCGTTCTTCTGGTCGTCGTCGGTATCACGCTATTCGGATTCGGATTTACGGCGGAGATGATTGCGCTGCTGCGGAGCGATCTCGAGCAACTGAAGGCTCAGGGAGAGCGGCCGAGGGATTGATTGCGGCCCTCGCTATATTGGCCTGATGCCCAATGACAAGATGGCCATCGCGATCGATGGTCCGGCTGCTTCGGGGAAGTCGTCCACCGCCAAAGCCGTCGCACGCGCGCTCGGTTTCCACCACGTCGATTCCGGGTCGCTGTATCGCGCAGCGACGACCGCCCGCGCCAGGGCCGGTGGGACGTCAGATACCTGGACCGAGCAATCCGTACTCGACGCGGTGAAGATCGTGTCCTTGTCGCCCACCGAACACGGATTTACACCATTGCTCGACGGTCAGGCGGCCGAGGCAGAGATGCGGAGCGAAGCCGTGACCGGGAATGTGTCGCTCGTGGCGAAGATGTCCGGCGTCAGAGATTGGGTGAACTCGATCGTTCGCGGAGCAGGTGAAGAATACGATGTGGTCGTGGATGGGCGCGACATCGGAACGGTCGTATTTCCGAAGGCGCGGCTGAAGGTATTTCTCGTCGCGGATCCAGCGGAGCGGGCGCGGCGCCGGCTTCTGGAGAGACTCAATCGCGAGCCGAGTGATGCCGAAATCGCTGAGGAGACCGAGAAGATCATTCAGCGAGATGAGGCCGACTCGAAACAGAGCGGGCGGGCGGAGCACTCGGTTCTGATAGATACCACTCGTTTGACGCAGCAACAGCAGATCGCTCACATAGTCGGCTTGGCGGAGGATATTCTCTCAGGGCCTAGAGAGTCAAACCATCAGTAACTTGTCGAGGTGGTTCCCATAGTTTTTTCGTTTCCTCTCGCACTCAAGGTTTAACGCTCACAGTGCTGGGTGAGACTTCGGAGCCGAGGGGGCACGGTCTTGAGCAAATCGAACTTTTCTCCCACATTCGGGCCCATGCGATCTTCACTGGCCTCAGGCCGTTAACAAATTCTGAATCGTAGCGAGCCGGTTTCCAGCAATAGCAATCTCGCGTTGATCCTGTTCGCGCTCGCCGCATTAGCGAGCGCTTTCCTCCTTTTCTGGATCGAGCCTCTGTTCGCGCGTATGGTGCTCCCCCTGCTTGGAGGGTCGCCTGCGGTCTGGAACACCTGCCTGATGTACTTCCAAGCTTTGCTGCTATTCGGATATCTGTACGCTCATCTGACGACCAGGTATCTCTTTCTTCGGCATCAGATCGTTCTGCACATTGTGCTTCTCGTAGTGTGTGCGGTTTTCCTTCCCATTGCGATTCCCCGCGGATGGACGCCTCCCGCGTCGGCGAACGTAATCCCCTGGCTGCTGTTGATTCTGACTGTCGCGCTGGGCGCCCCATTTATGATCGTGTCGGCAACGGCGCCGCTGCTTCAGCGCTGGATGGCCGCTCTGGATCAGCCGCCGGACAATCCTTATGTGCTCTATGCCGCGAGTAACTCGGGAAGTTTCCTGGGGCTGCTGGCTTTTCCGTTTCTGCTCGAGCCGAACTTCAGACTGGGTG
>JBDUEH010000406.1:0-3015 GCA_040002555.1 Gemmatimonadales bacterium
AGAGTTCCCCACATGATTCCGAGGCTGTCGACGACATACACCTGAGGCGCGACGACAGTGATCTCGTCGATGTGTTTTACGAGGCTGTTGTAACTGTCTGCCCGATCGACGTAGTAGAAGAGTCGCTCGCCGGCGCCCTGCGCCTGGGATACTGTCGAAGCCATCAATGAGGCACCGGCGACCAGAATACATCTGCGAATCATTTTCGTTTCCGTGAAAATTGACGCCCGAACATAGTTCGTAATCATCGAGGGCGTAATGCGACTGCGACACGGACCGGCAGCCCTCGCAACCTGCGCTCGGAAACAACCGGCGGCGGCTCACTTATCGAATAACGAACACCGGTTGCGTCCAAGCTTTCGCCCCGTTGGAGTCGGCAATTTTCACTCGCACATACGTGAGCTTGCGGTTCAGGTGAAATGTCGCCGGATTGTCTCCAGTCGTTTTTTGTACTTCTCCGTTGTCACCAATGAACTCAGTCGTGTATTTGAAGTTCTTGTACTGACCGATGTTGATCTTCATGTCCCGATCCTTCACGACGATCGAGTCGAGCTCGACGCCAGTACTCGCATAGAAATGTCCCGCATCGAGTGCGGCCGTGATTGCCGCCGGGTTTAGGTTGGTCGCGCGAACTGTCACCCATCCCTTTCCGGGATTCGCCAGCTTCGGGCTGAACTCTGCCTTGAAGTGATGCGCGTCATCTGACGCGACTCCGTAAATGCGCTTTCCATGAGAAAGCAGGTAATCCCACACCGCTTCCATACCGGGCGAATCACCACCGCCCTCATTGTTCACCAGAGGATGCCCATTATGAATCTCAAAGAGGTTCACGCCTTTCACCTTCATCAGGTCATCTTCGGTGAGCGCCCAGCCGAAGTTGGGATGGTTGATTTGCGGAACCCCACCGGCAGCGCGCACTGAATCGACGCTCCGCTGAACTGTCGCAGCAGCAGTCGTGTCCGGCAGCGGTACGACCACACGCGAAATGTTAAAGCCCACCAGATGCACCGGTTTAAGACCGAATTTGCCTGTTATTTCCTCACCCGGCACAAACCGGAACGCCGAATCCTCGAGGTGCAAAACGTTCGACAGATCGAGCAATATGTCGTGATCCGATAGGACGAGAAAATTGTAGCCGTGATTCTTGTACCAGCTTGCAACAACCTCTGCCGGTGAATCACCGTCTGTCGCCAGGGTATGCGTGTGGGTGTTGCCCTTGTACCACTTTCCGGCACCGAAATCGGTTGGCTCGAAACGATACGCCGTCGATGGAACCGGAATCATCGCTGCCTGTCTCGCGCATCCGCATGCGATCGTAACTACAGCGGCCGCTGCAATGCGAGCCATCATCCTCACAGTTGATGCCCCTTTTGATGAGTGAGCACGTCCGCGGAGCGTGTGCGTCGAGTAGTACCGACCTTGTGGTGCGCCGTTGACGCTCATGATGTCGCGACCGAAATTGAATATGATGAATATCTCACGTCGCGCCATGTTGGCCAGAGTCGCCGGCGCTACCGCCGCGGTCGCGTTTCCATTCCCACTCATTGCGGGCGAATCGATCGATGCACCGAGCGCCGAAGACGCGACGCGACTCCGGGCATGGGCAATCGGACTCCGCAGCCTTGGCATGAACCGCCACTCGATGCCACTCGGTCGGCGCGCAATCAAGGTCGGCGAACTTGCGATCGGCACTCCGTACCAACCCAATACTCTCGAGGCGTACATCAAGGCGGGCGGCGACCCGACGAGAAACGAACCAGTCATAGTCTCCCTTACCAGCTTCGATTGCGTAACGCTCGTCGAATCATGCCTGGCTGTTGCGCGTGCGTCTGACGAAGCAACCCCGCCGACATGGGATCGCTTTTCGCGCGAGGTCGAGCGCATGCGTTATCGCGGCGGAAAGCGCCAAGGATACTCGTCGCGGCTTCACTACTTCAGCGAGTGGATAGGCGACGGAGAAAGCCGAGGGCTTGTTCACGACCTCGGTGCAGAACTAGGCGGTATCGCCGATCCGCGGCCGCTTCGCTTCATGTCTGAACACCGGTCGAGCTACCCGGCGCTGGCTGATGATTCAGTCTTCATGGAGATCGGCGAGATGGAACGCCGGCTCGATTCACACAGGCGATACATGATTCCGACCGACAAAATCGAATCGGTCTCTGACAAGATCCAGACCGGTGACATACTGGCTTTCGCAACGGCAATCCCCGGCATCGACGTCACGCATGCCGCGTTTGCGTATCGCGGCAACGACAACATCCTGAGAGTGCTTCATGCCCCGCTTTCAGGTGGCGCAGTAGAGATCACGCGGACCACTCTTCCCGAATACGTCGCTCGAATTCGGAGATCGACCGGCATCCTCATCGCCCGCCCGCTCAGCGCCTAGACGTCAGCTCGCTCTGATCGCCCTTCCGCTGCCGGATGCGTTGCGTTGCCCATCACGAAGGGCAACCACACCGTTCACGATAACGATGGGAATCCCTGCCGGATATTGAAACGGGGCGTCGAACGTCGCCTTGTCGGCGACAGTCGCCGGATCGAACACAACCACGTCCGCGGCGAGACCGACCGCAAGCCTCCCGCGATCACGGAGATGCACCCGAGACGCCGGCAACGATGTCATCTTCCGTATTGCCTGCGACAGCGTGAGCGCTTTTCGCTCCCTCACGTACCTCGCTAGAATCCGCGGAAACGTTCCCGCACCGCGCGGATGCGGACTCCCGCGTCGTGTCGGCCCATCGATCGCAAACCCGCCGCCGTCACTACATACCATTCCAAACGGATGTGCCAGAATTCGTTCGAGGTTGTCCTCGCTCATCGCATAGCCAAGCATGCCAACACTTCCGTGACTTCGCCGAAGCAAGCCAACAGTTGCATCGAACGGATTCAACCCGTGCGAACTCGCATACGCGCCGAGGCGCTTTCCTTCCGCATCGCGATCCTCGGCCGCTTTCACTCCTGAGATCTGCACGTTGTCCCAGCCGCCTATCAGCTCGACCTTCGCCAGCATTTCCT
>JBDUEH010000407.1:0-2992 GCA_040002555.1 Gemmatimonadales bacterium
GCGCGTCCCTGGAACAGCCGAGTTTTCGATGTTCCGGCTGGAATGCCCAGCGCGGTTCCTATCTCTTCGTGCGTAAATCCTTCGACATCATGCATGAGGAAAACCGTTCGGTATTTCTCGCTGAGCGAGTCGATCGCGGCCTTGAGTCTGGCCTTGAGATCGGGCTCTGCTTCGCGTTGGTACGTGCCGATTCCTGATGCGGCTTCGATGGGGGCTTCACGGTTCCGGGCGGTCTTCACTTTCCTCAAGCCATTGAGCGCGATTGAAACGCCGATGGTGTGAAGCCAGGTAGCGAGAGACGATTCGCCGCGGAAATCCCCGATTCGCTCGAAAGCGCGAATGAACGTGAGCTGGGTGAAGTCGCGAGCGAGCTCGTCTTCACCGGCAAGCCTGTAGGCGAGCCGATAGACGCGATCCACGTGGGATTCGTACATCTCGCGCTGAGCGGCCGGGTCACCATCAATGACCCGAGCCACCAGTTGACTCTCGCTCACCCGGCCTCGTGCGTCGGGAACTGTAAGTGCCATCATCGGAAACTCTGACACAGGTACCCTTGAAAGGGTTCTGTCTTTTCCTGCTCAGGTCTCTTTTCGAGCGGAACTGCAAGATCGGATTTTACCGCTGAGGTCGCTGAGGTCTAGCTGAGATCCGCTGAGTTGTGCGGAAACTACGGGCTATTTAGGGGAACCGCGGGAAAGGCGGATTTACCGCCGCATCGTTTACGGACCGACGTTTTCGCTCAGGGCGAAGGCACGATTGGGGGGAACTACGGCCTTCGTAGTTCCCCTTTTTTTCGTACTTCCCGTTTGCTCAGCGGCCTCAGCACAACCTCAGCAGCCTCAACGGTAAAATCCGCCCTTCCAGCTGTTGAGAAACGTCAAAACGAAAGGTGATTCCAATTCGCTATGGCATTAATCGCCATCGCGAAAGACCCCTGCGACTCCCACCTCCACAGCGGCCTGATTCCGAAAAGAACCATGTGTCCCTTCCCGAGCGGAGCATCGACGACCGCTGCTTTCCCGGCCATC
This sequence comes from Gemmatimonadales bacterium, assembly GCA_040002555.1. Lineage (GTDB taxonomy): Bacteria > Gemmatimonadota > Gemmatimonadetes > Gemmatimonadales > Gemmatimonadaceae > UBA4720. The sequence continues at coordinate 1,029 of JBDUEH010000407.1, forward strand.
TCATCTCCAGCGGCAAGAAGGCCCGACACGAGAAGCGAGTCGGCCTTGTCATGGTACTTCAGGATCACCTTTGCTCGCTGGGCCTCGCGAAGAGTCACGAGCCCGGGATCGACCCCCTCGTTATCCTGCAACGTGTCGCGCGGGGTCACCGCCATCACCGGCGCCTGGTTGAAGAAGATCGGGAACGTAGCGTTGTCGTATCCATATAGTATCGGACTCATCGGCGTAGCGATCTGAGCCCGGTAGATGCCGCCGCGCGCGTTAAGGCGCGTCGTCGTGACGACGTTGACGGTACCGTTGAATCCCATGTCGATCGGCAGGCGACTCGAATTTCCTTCGGTGATCAGGAGTCCGCCGCGTTCGACGAACTTTCTGAGCGCTGCAAGTCCGTCGAGTCCCATCGCCGGACGGATGTCATCGGTCTCATCCCACTGGCCGAGGTGCGGCGTCTCTGCTGTTTTCTTCCACGGAATTGCCGGTCCGATCAGCGGTCGGCCGTTGATCATGTTCGTAGTGGGTCCATTGACGTGCGGATAGAAAACCACATCGAACTTGTCGAGGAAACCTGGTTTCTTGATCGATTGATCCGAGATCGACGTATACCCGATTCCCATCCGGTCGAACGCGTAACGGATCCAGCCTTCGTTTTGAGTCTCTATCCACGTGTGCATCAGAGCGATGCGCGGGACACTGATCACATGCTTTGCCACCGTTACCGGGTTTGCAGGCGAAACGCCAGTCAAGCCGAGTGCTGCGATTCCATCTCGGCCAGTCTGGTTGGCTCCCTCAACGATGAACGTGCCCGCAGGATAGCTCGTGCCATCGGCCTTGAATGCAGAATCAGCAACGCTGACTTTCGCGCCTGCGACTTTCCACGGAAGGACAGCCGAGCGCCAATCGCCGAGGTGCTTCACAAGCAGAGTTCCGGAAGAAGCAGCCGTTCCGCGAACGGACGCATCGGACGTAAGTATCTGCATCGGCCTCGAAAAGATCGTCGAGTCGGCAACCTTGATCGTCTCGACGTGACGCAGAGCGTCGAGTGTCCAACCTGTGTCGTCGTAAGGCGGCGGATCATCAGCCTTGTACTTCTGGATTGCCAGCAGGGTACGAACGGTGGCGGAGTAAGGCTGGTCGAGTCGGACAATCCAGTCGCCGGCATGAACTGCAGAGTTTGCTGTTGCCGCAGCACAGTCAGCCGGCACGGCTGAGGGGACGCCCGGCGCTTTTACCGAATCAACGGGTTTCACGCGGCACTGTGTCGAACCCGATTTGAGTGAGAAATCCGAGGTTGCCACCTGCACTTCTGCACCCTGCGCACGGAACAGATTCACCAGATCCGCCGCCTCGGCGGAATGCCTTTGTCCCTTAGGAATCACGAACGCGTACGGTGCGGTAGTGCGCCCGCGCTCGATCATTCGCTGTGCCTTTGCGACGTAGTTCTTGAGAAAGGTCTCCTTGTGATCGGCGACATACCGCAGCGCGATCAGAACACCCGATTCCTGATAGTTGATGTTGCTGCGAATGCACCACTTCACCCCATTCACCGGCGGATTCGGCCGATCCCAGCGGCGCTCTGTATCAGCTGGACGGAGATGAACGATTCCGCAATCAGCTCCACGCGATGAGTACGTCTCGTAGAAGCGGCCGATCGAGTTGTGAAGATTCGCAACCGCGAGCAGCGTGTAGTTTGGCGCCCATCCATCGTAGAAGCCGTGCGTCCACACGCCAGGCAGTCCACGACGCGTGAGCTCCGTGATTTCCTGGTAGGCGAGAGTGTGCCACTCGTCCACTACTATAGGATCGTATTCGTCGTTGTACGGACCCGTACCGGTGCTGGTGTAAAGGAAAGGAACCGACTCGTGCAGATCGTGAACGACGACCGGCTTCCATTGTAAGAACGCCGCCATGATGTTCTGCGACAGCTTCTGCGACAGCACCATGCCGTCGCGATTGTTGTCGTGCGC
>JBDUEH010000408.1:0-2992 GCA_040002555.1 Gemmatimonadales bacterium
GCTCGAATGTCTTAACTGGGGATGTCAACACGCGAACCGTGTACGTCCCAACCGGCAACGACACCCTCCCGCCACCAACATTACCCTCGGCAACAACGCCACCAGTTACATCGGTGACCTGGAATTTTGGACGCAATGCATCGGTCATCGCCTTGGTCAGTTCCTGGCCGTTCTTAGCGTCGAAATATCTTCCGCCGCCGAGAGTCGCCCATCGCTCGAAATTGACCTTTAGTCCAGCGTCGGCTACGTCAAAGCCAACGACGTTGATGCGAAGATCCAGACCCTGCGTCTTGAGTGTCTGAATCGCCTGACCAGGGTCACCACCGCACGTCTCTTCTCCATCAGTCAACAGGACCACGACTTTCTGGCCTTTGACGTTCTTGAGGTCCTGACCAACAGCCAGAAGTGATGCGCCGAGCGGAGTCTTGGCAAGATTTGTCGCGTTCAAACCGCGCACCATTGCGCCGACCTTTGCGCGATCGAGCGGCTGAACATTGAGAAGCAGATCGCTCTCGCAGTTTGCTATGCGTGTTCCAAAAGCGCGAAATGCGAACGGCGTCTTGTCCGGCAATGTTTTCTCGACAAGCTCGACAAGCGTGCTTCGCGCGATGTCCATTTTCCGGCGGCCGCCGAGCATCTGCAGCATGCTGCCGGATGCATCGAGAATTATCTCGACAGCGTTGTCGGCAACAGCCTCCGCAGCCATCGTCACCTCGAGTCCCCCCGGCGCCGGGGCTTCCTCGAATCGTGTCTCGAACGTGAGCGTATATCGAACCGGGCGACGCAGGTAGCACGACATCCTGTCGAACGACATGTCGAGGTCCTGAATTGTCTTGAACGACGAGTAATGACCGGCATTCGCAGAGGACCAGTCCTGCATCAGGTGCTGTTGAAGCTGAACCTGATTGCCAAGCTGCAGCTCGAGCGTGAAAACACGCGGAAGAACTCGGCCGAACGCCGCCCATAGGTCGGAAGTGCTCGCGTAACCATCGGTTGCAGCATCGGTGAGAAGGAGAATTGCCTTGCTGCTGCCTTCACGGCGCTCCACTGCTTCAGTTGCAGCAAGCAATCCTCTTTCGGAATTGCTCGATGCATCGCTTTGGTCGTATTGCTGAAGAGCTGCCTGAAGCACGTACGGCTGGTCGGACCAGTTCTCGAGCAGGAACTTCGGCTTGTTCATCAGCGGCAGCACGTTGGCAAATTCCATTTTTGGCTGCACTGCCTGAACGAAGCGGCCGAGTGCTCGGAAAATCGCAACCGTGTAGTTACGGATGCTCGAGCTGTTGTCGAACACGAGCGCGATCGATCGCGGCGGCTCGACAAGTTTCAGGTAGTAGGTCTTTCCGCCTTCGACGAGAGCGTCGACGCGCGTGATGCCAGCCATTCCGGGGCTCGACTCCGAAGGAATGGTCTTGCCCGATTCGTCCTGGAGCGAGGCTACAGCGCGAACTGTTGGATCTCCTTGAAGATTTACCTTCAGCCGGTTCTGACCGCTCGGAATGTCGATGCGGTACCAGTCTTCGTCACGTTGAAGCGCGACAATTCCGCGGTAGGATTTTCCTGACTCAATCTTCTTCGCGTCGTCCCGTTTTCCATTGCCGGTTACTTCACCCGCGTCCGAGACAACTGGCGGCTTCACCAGCTGCTCATAGATGCCGGTGCGGGCGTAGTGTCCCCACTCCGCCAATATCGACCGATACGATGCGTCGGCCGGGCGCTCGAAGATTCGAATCGTCTCCGCACGGCGCCAGTATTCGTTCGCCTTCTTCGGCTCTGTCGTCGAGAAACGGACGAACCGTGCCCACGCGGGCTGAGGCAGAAGGAGCGGTGTCATGGTCCCTGGTGTCGCGGAAATCTTCCAGCTTCCGACGGAAGTCCACGGTCCGACCGGACTCTCGGTACTGACGGAGACATCGACAGCGGTGAGGAGCTTCCCGGTTAATACCTGCTGCGATGGCTGGACCCATTCGAGCCGCGAGATCTGCGCAGCGCGATTTTCATTGAAGCCCACGACCCACTCATTCGGGCTCGACGGGTCAAGTTTCTCGAGCGGCGCATCAGCTGCGGCCGTGAGGGACGCGTTCAAATTCGAGAACAGAGGTTGCGACCACACCACATGCCCGCCAACGCGGGGGTCCGCGAGATTGAAGGCCGAGTCGAGCGGAATCTCGCCAGGCGCGTCGATGACCTTGAATTCGCCGAGCACCGAGCGGCTGCCCATCTTGCCGCCCTGATTGGTGACGATGTGCAGCCGCGCGAACCGTGCCTGTACTGGTGCGGGGAACGCGAACGCCTGTTCCATGCGAGCGGTCCGAAGACGTCCCGACAAGACTTTCTGGTAAGTCTGTCCATCATCCGACACGAGAATGTCGAACTGGTCGATCTGTTCATAGGGATTTCCGTTTCCGGGAATCAACGTGACGCCGGTCAGCCTTGCACTTCGACTTCCGGCAAGAGCAACGGTCAGCGTGAGTGCCGAATCGGCTGACTGTAACTGGCGGTCTCCACTCCAGCCGGCGTCGCTTGGCGTCATTCCGTCGTACAGCATCATCTGGCGCGTGATCAGATTCACGTTCGCTTCGACCGGATGCGCACCGAGAGATCCGGAGGCGACGTTCAGACCGCCGAGCATAGTTGGCGGCAGGGCAGAGTACTCTTTCGGGTTTGCGGGTGTGGCTGCGCATAACGCGTACAACTTTGTCGTTGCGCTCGCGATGCCCGATGCGGACGAAGCGCGAACCGCGACTTGAACTGCGTCGCCGGCCGCGGCGTCGGGTGGGAGATCCACAGCGAAAGGAACCTGCGCGTCTTTACCGGCTTCGACTGTGACAACCTGATGACTGGGTTTGACGGTCCAGCCGCTGTTGCTCACGATGGCGTCGAGCGCTACCTGAATTGGCTGCGTTCCTGGATTATGTACGGTTACCGGCAACGACTGGGTCTGGGACATCGTCGAAAACGCTTCGACGAGATGCGGGCCAGCCGGAAGTGA
>JBDUEH010000409.1:0-2990 GCA_040002555.1 Gemmatimonadales bacterium
ATCTCACCACCCATGCGGCGGGCGAGATTTCTGCTGATCGACAGTCCAAGACCCGTTCCCTCTTCTGTTCTCGAAAGCCTGGTATCCACTTGCACAAACGGTTCGAAGATTCTTTCGAGCTGATCCGAAGCAATGCCTCTGCCAGTGTCCGTAAAGTCTATCCGCGCGGTACGCGCATCGTCGGCGTGAGTCGTTACGGTGATCCCGCCCTTTTCGTCAGTGAACTTCATTGCATTGCTGAGCAGATTGATCATGATCTGATGCAGCTTCTCGCGGTCGGCCCGAACGTGAATTGCATGCTCGGGCGGCGTATAGGTGAAGTGGATTTCCTTCGCCTTCATCTGCGGCGATGTCAGTGCCTCGCAGGTAGTTATCACCGACTCGAGATCCACGTCTTCGATGTCAAAACTCACCGCGCCGGCGTCGAGTTGGGCATACGCGAGAAGCCCATTGATCAAGCCGAGCAGGTGCGTCTGGCTTCGCTTGATTCGTGAGAGAGCACCGAGTTGCGCTTCGGTAACGGGGCCATGTACGCCAACTTCGATCAGATCGGCGTATCCGCCAATCGCGTTAAGGGGAGTTCTGAGCTCATGGCTCATTACGGCCAGAAACTCATCCTTCACACGATTCGCCGCCTCGGCCTCTCCTCGTGCGCGAACCGCTTCCCCAAGCGCTCCGCGAAGCTCTATCTCGCGCTGTGCAGACGCGGCGAGTTCCGTCAATACTTCAACTTCCAGCTCGGACCACTGACGAGGTTTCCTGTCAATCGCGCAAAACGCGCCGATCGTCTGGCCTCGCACTATCAGCGGAACTCCGATGTACGCCGCGACATTTAGTGATTTCACGCTAGGCACGTCGCCATAAACCGGATCCGCAGCAGTGTCAGGAATTATCAGTGGCTCGGTGCGCTGCACCGTATAGTGACAGAACGTGAGCCCCGTCAGTTCCATTGTCGTTGCCAGTGGCTCCCCGAATCCGCAAGCCGACTTGTAGAAATCGCGGTTTTCGTCGACGAGCGAGATGAACGCGGCCGGAATTCCGACTAGACGAACCGCGAGACGGGTGAGGCGATCAAAAACTTCTTCGGCTTCGGTGTCGAGAAGACCCGTGCCGCGAACTGCTGCAAGTCGTTCGGGAGCGTTGACAGCATGTTCGAAAGTGCTTTGGCCCATCTCGAATAATACCGGGTACCGAGAGTGCCGCTCTGGTTCAGCCCGGCAGTTTCTCCGGTAGAGCGGCTGGCATACGCGACTCGGCCATCATTTTAGTCACGAACCTCTGCCCCTCGGAGATGCGCTCGACCTCGATCGCAATTGCGTCCATTCCTCGCTCGAGCCTGTCGAACCGGGCCGTCGAATCGGCCGAAAGGTTCGCCGTTTCTTTCTTCATTCCCCTGCGCTTGAACGAGTTGTAAAGAGCAATGGTGCCGAGGGTGAGGAGTGTCATCGTCACGCCAACGGCAGCCCCCTCTGCGAACGGGTTTTCCGTGGGAGCGGCCGGGGGCGCGGCTTCGGTACCAGCCAATGCAGGAGCGTTGCCCGACAGGGAGATCGTTGTCGTCTTTCCGTCCGCCCCGGTAATTGTCACGGCGCGTGGCGCGGCTGGTGCCGGCGGAGCTTGCTCGATTGTCTGCATGATAGGCCTACGGTTTGTGGTGTGTCTCAGTTACATGTCCCGCTTTGCAAATCTCGGACGATCACTTTATTGACTCCAAGCGCGTTCCAGGGGAGGGACTACCATTCAACAACCATGGCGCGGACGAGAACGATGCACAGATGAGTACGGCACTACGATAAAGACTAAGGGGAACTCCGGGAAATGTTGACTCTCAAGATGGGTCCCGTGGTTCCTCAAATTTAGTTCTGGTTTTCTGTTTTCATCTGTGCCATCGTTGTTAATGGCAGCTCCGCGCGCAGCGCCGCGAGCCCATAAGACAACCGCGATTTGACCGTTCCCCCGCTCAGCTCCAACGCTTCTGCAACCTCTGTCTGCGACATCCCTTCCATATAGTGCATGCGGATCACAAGCTGGCTCGCCGGCGGTAGGGCTGATAAGGCGGCGACAAGTTGGGCGACCGTCTCCGAATCCAACACCTCATCGACTTCGTTGGATGGCAAGTTGTCAAGTTCGCTCGAATCGAGTATCTGAGGCCCGCGCCTGCTTCGCTTCGAATACCGGATCGCATCCCTTGTCGCGATCCGGTAAGCCCACGCCCTAAACCACTGCGGATTCCTCAAGCCCCCAAGTCTTCGACTGACGGTCATCAGGATTTCCTGCAGCACATCCTCGGACTCATGTTCATCGCCGATGATTACGCGAACGTGCCGAAAGAGTGGCTCCTGAATGGAAGCGAGCAGCTTGTCCAGCGCACGCAAGTCGCCCAGCTGCGCGCGCGTAACGAGAGCCGCGAGCTCGGCGTTTGAGCTCAGCCTGAACGACCGGCCGAATCGATCGCACCGAGTAGTCGCAAATTGCTGCGCGACACGTGCGCGCCGAGGGCGACCAGTCCGAACGCGATCGTAGTGTAACTCAACATCGAGAAGATGAAGATGAGCTTCTCAAGATGGTTGCTAAAGTCAACTAATACAAACGCGGCTGCGAATAGGACCATCTCTGCCAGCGCAGCGGCAATTATCGCGAACCGCACGTTCCTCTCGGCCTTCTCCATCCGGTCGAGGACGTTGCCGCGAATTTCGTCGAGTCTCAAAGATTGTGTCATCTGACCGAGTGGCCGAGTTTCTGGAAGAAAGCGAGGCTAATCACGATCGCTTCGATGATCGCGGCTCCGATTATCACTATGCGGCCAATCCTCACAGCATTTCGGTCGGCAGCGGTACTTCTTTTTGCGGCAGCTGTCATGGTTCCTCTCTCGTTTCAGTTGATCTGATCCGCTTTCGGATCTTCAATAGATAAGAGGCCGAATGTTGCCTACCCGTTCGGTTTCCGGGAGGCAAACTGCAAATTGGACACAGAGACCACAGAAACGGCAC
>JBDUEH010000410.1:0-2987 GCA_040002555.1 Gemmatimonadales bacterium
CTTCGCGATCCGCTCGTCATCGCGCTTGGCGCAATCGCTCTCGTCAGCACCGGCTTCGCCGCGTGGAGATCCCGCCCGACTCCGGTCACGCCTGAGAACGTGGTGAGGTTCGCAATCCCTGTTACCGAAAGTTCGCACTCCAGCTCACTCGGACTGAGTACGCTCAGCATATCGCCTGACGGACAGAACCTCGTCTACGTCGCAAAAGGCGAGAACGGACGCGAGCAGCTCACGCTGCGAAACCTCGGGGAAATCACGGCTCGGCCCCTGCCCGAAACGGAAAACGCTGGAAATCCCATATTTTCGCCCGATGGAAAATCCGTGGCTTTTTTTCGCGGCAACCAGATCTATAAACTCGCGCTTGACGGTGGACGAGTGCAGCTGCTGGGCACAGTACCAGGCACGTTCAATGGGGCCAGCTGGTCCTCCACCGGGAAGATTGTCCTGTCCGGAAACATCGGCCTGTTCGTCATGCCCGATGGAGGCGGGGAAGTCCGCCAGCTGAGCCTGCCCGATCACAAACAGAACGAGGTGTTTCAGGACGGCCCCGCCGTCCTCGACGACTACAAAAGCGTCGTGTATTCGAGCTGGCCCCGCTCCGCCGTCAACGACGCGAAGCTCGCGATTACATCGCTCGAGACGGGAAAGACCACCGTGCTCAACGTGCTCGGCGTCTACCCACTCGGTGTCGTTGATGGCGTGCTGGTCTACGTGAACGCATCGGGCAGTGTTATGGGAGTCCGGGTAGACATAGCAAAGCGTCGTCTATTAGGGGAACCGGTGCAGCTGGTCACGGACGTAGCTGTCAACGCTGTGTCCGGTTTGGCACGAGCGTCGATGTCGCGTACAGGAACCCTTTTTTACCAGAGCAAAGCACAGTTGTCTCAGCTTGTTATTGCGAGCCGCGGCACTACGCCGAGAGTCCTGCTGGATCAGCCAGGAGAGTACTCTTTTCCAAGATTGTCTCCCGACGGAAAGCGAATCGCACTGACGATTGCTTCCGCTGATCGGCGTGACGTGTGGATTTACGAGCTGAGCTCCGGAACGATGACACGATTGACTACGGATGGAAGATCAAACGACCGGCCCGAGTGGAGTCCGGATGGCAAGTATGTCTTGTATCGATCAGACCGCGAGCTACAAACAGCAATCTGGTGGAGACCCGCTGACTTGAGTGGCCCGAGCGCGCAGGTGATTGGCGGTCCTCACATCGCGGTTTTCGAGGGCGTCCTGTCGCCCGACGCCCGCTACATCGCGTATCAAATTGATACGGTCGGAGCAGATTTGTTTTACCGCGCGATGAGTGGGGACACCAGTCAGAAGGCGATTGCGACCAGCCCTACCGCTATCGAAACGATGCAGCGGATTTCTCCGGACGGGCGGTGGATAGCGTTTTCGACTGATGAATCGGGTACGAACGAAGTCGTGGTTCAGCCATTTCCGGGGCCCGGTGGGCGAGTACAGGTGTCCGCGGGAGGAGGAACGGAGCCCGTGTGGTCGCGCGACGGCAAGCACATTTTTTATCGCAGCGATTCGAAGTTCATTTCGGCTGGGATAAGTGGTGGGTCGACGTTTGCGATATCAGGACGTGACACTGTATTCACGGATGATTACGTCTACGCGGCTAATCCCCACGCGAACTATGACGTCTTGCCGGACGGTGAGCATTTCGTTTTCCTGAAACCAGCGAGCGCGGGGAACATGATCGTCGCCGCTAACTGGGGCTCGCTGCTTCGCGCGCGAATGGACGGAAAGATCGTCCAGTAGCACAGAGATCTTTTTTTCTAACTCGACCTCAGCCTCGAACGTAGAGCCCTTGCCTTCAACACTCGTCGCAGCAACGCGCCCGCCCATGCCTTCGACGAACTGTTTCACGATCGCGAGACCAAGCCCGCGGCCTCCACCTGGGCGATCGCGCGAAGCGTCAACTCGATGAAAACGCTCCCACACGAGGGGCAGGTCCTCAGCAGGAATTCCGCGACCTGTGTCGTGCACGGAGGAGGATGTCCCTCAACTCGTCAGGGCATCCACCGCGTAACGTCCGCAGCCGATTTCCGCGGTTTGGCGGCAGGGACGGTTGCCGGCTCCCCGACATTCACGGTCGCAATAATGCGATCTCCGTCGGCGACTCCGACTGCGGCGCGTGCGGCGGGATCGTCCATCACCGCACCCGACTTGATGTGTGTGCCGAGTCCAAGGGCGACCGCGGCGAGTGCGACGTTCTGCACGGCCATCATCCCGGCAGCGTAGTCCTCCTCGCGAATCTCGGGATTCTCATCTTGAGCAATGGCGACAGCAATCATAAGTGGCAGTGCCGCGTGCTCCTCCCCCACTTTTTGGCGAAGCGCCTCGGCCGCTGTTGGATCTTCAATCTTGCGCGCCTTCCTCGCGCCGAGTGCCAATCCGAAAGCTCGCCGCGCGACGGGGCCGAGTACGAAGAATTTCCACGGTTGTGTGAGGCGATGGTTCGGGACGGTCACCGCATGCTCGAGGAGAGTCTCGATCTCGGCGCGAGTTACCTCGCGCGGGGTGAATTCGCGGATCGACCGACGGCTGGACAGGAGCGCAATAGGATTCATCCGAGCCAATGTAATACCTGCCCTCTGCCTTCACGGCCGCCGCCGAGCGATTAGCGGATTTGTGCGCGGGCTTATCAGGTAGCCATATTCTGGCAACGGCCTCTACCCCAATTTTCAAAATGACATCGTTTGAAGACCGGCTTAGCCATACACTTTCCAGCGCCTACAATATCGAGCGTGAGCTCGGTGGCGGCGGTATGAGTCGCGTATTTGTCGCGACCGACCGGATTCTTGGGCGCAAAATTGTCATCAAGGTTCTGTCGCCGGAGCTAACGGCCGAGGTGAACCGGGGCAGGTTCCGGCGGGAGATGCAGGTTGCCGCGCAGCTTCAGCACCCGCACATCGTCACCCTTCTCTCGGCTGGCGAGCAGGACGATCTCCTGTACTTCACGATGCCGTTCATCAAGG
>JBDUEH010000411.1:0-2985 GCA_040002555.1 Gemmatimonadales bacterium
CACCCGCCGCACCCTCTCCATCAACCGGAGTTTTCGCGCCGGCTCCGACGGGCCATTCAGTTGCGACATTGGAATGAGCGGGGACGGCATACCTACAAAATCCCCGCCCGACCTCAAACCAACGTCATCCATCCCACATGCGAAGAACCGCCTCGTCCCACTCCGTCGACTTCAACATTGGCGGCTCGATTCGGATGCCTCAGAATCAGGTGTGATTGCCGCCCGTTCCACCACCAGACCCGCCCGACGAGCCAGTACCGCCAGAGCTCTTGGATCCGGAAGATCCGTAACCGTTCTTCTCGCCCGTTGCACTGTCAGTCTTGCCCTGATCGGTACCGTGCTGAGCATTTCCGCCCTGACCGCCCGGCATCCCGTTCTTCTGCTCGTCCGGCTTTGTCCCATGTCCTTTATTGGCCGCCATTCTTCCACCCTCGTTAGTCGTTGTCTCCTCGTCCTTTCGCATAAGGGGGGCCATCCAACGGTGCGTCATCGCAGCGTCCAAGTCCTTAGATTTTGAACCGTGACGAAAAACGCCTTCATTATAGACGGAGTCCGCTCCCCCATCGGCTCATTCGGCGGATCGCTCTCCACCGTCCGCGCCGACGACCTCGCCGCCCACAGCATCGCCGAGCTCATGCGGCGACACCCATCAATCCCACCCGACGAGATCGCCGACGTCGTACTCGGCTGCGCCAACCAGGCAGGCGAAGACAATCGCAATGTCGCGCGTATGGCACTTCTTCTCGCGGGACTTCCTGTCTCGGTCCCTGGCGAAACGGTCAACCGGCTCTGCGCCTCGGGAATGAACGCAATCGTCAACGCTGGACGCGCGATCGCCAATGGCGACGGAGACCTCTACATCGCCGGCGGCGTCGAGCACATGACCCGCGCTCCATACGTCATGTCAAAAGCCGGCCAGGCCTTCGCCAGAAATGTGGAGCTCTTCGACACCTCCATCGGCTGGCGTTTCGTCAATCCAAAAATGCGCGACGCCTACGGCCTCGACTCCATGGGACAGACGGCCGAAAACGTGGCGGAGCAGTTCGGCGTCACACGGGGAGATCAGGACAAGTTCGCCCTCAACTCGCAGAAAAAAGCTGCTTCAGCCCGGGACAATGGACGGTTCGACCGGGAAATCGCACCCGTCACCGTCCCCCCTGAAAAGCGCGGCAAAGAACCAACAATTTTTGCAAAAGACGAATTCATCCGCCCAGACACTACTATAGAAGTACTATCTAAACTGAAACCGGCCTTCCGAACCGACGGAAAGGGCTCCGTCACGGCCGGCAACTCCTCGGGTATCAACGACGGCTCAGCGGCCATCCTGATCGCCTCAGAAGACGCGGTCAAGAAATACAATCTGACCCCGATGGCTCGCATCGTCTCATCCGCTGCTGCTGGAGTCGAGCCGCGCATCATGGGAATGGGACCGGTCCCATCCTCCCGCAAAGCTCTCGCGAAAGCCGGACTCTCGCTCGACCAGATGAGCGTCATCGAGCTCAACGAAGCATTCGCCGCGCAGTCACTCGCTTGCATCCGCGAATTCGGCATCGCCGACGACGACGCACGTATCAACCCCAACGGCGGCGCCATCGCCATCGGCCACCCACTCGGCATGTCCGGCGCACGTCTCATCCTTACCGCCGCGCACGAGCTAAAGGAAACCGGCGGACAATACGCGCTCTGCACAATGTGCATCGGCGTCGGCCAGGGCATGGCGACGATCATCGAACGCGTGTGAGCACGAACATCTATGAGTTCGAAGGTTTCACGCCTGTAGTCCACGAGTCCGCGTTCGTTCATCCAAACGCAACCGTCATCGGCAATGTTATCATCGGACGCGATGTATACATCGGCCCTGGCGCTGCAATCCGCGGTGACTTCGGCGGAATCATCATCGAAGACGGCTGCAACGTCCAGGAAAACTGCACCGTGCACATGTTCCCAGGCGTTACAGTCGTCCTCGAAGCTAGCGCGCACATCGGCCACGGGGCCATCATCCACGGTGCCCGCATCGGACGGAATTCGCTCGTCGGCATGAATGCAGTCATCATGGACAAGGCGACGATCGGCGCGGAGTGTGTCATCGGCGCTCTCTGCTTTGTGCCGGCCGACATGCAGATCCCGGATCGCAAGGTCGTCGTCGGAAATCCAGCGAAGATCATCAAGGACGTGAGCGACGAAATGATCGACTGGAAAACGCAAGGCACCGCAATCTATCAGGCACTTCCAAAACGCCTGCACGATTCTCTCAAACCCGCTGACCCGTTGCGAGAAGCCGAGCCCAACCGGCCAACTCAGCAGATGGGATACAAAACGTGGAAAGAACTCAAGGGACAATGACAGCAAGACTACGCAGCTACTCGCAAGGCGAGTGGATCGAAGGTACAGGCAATGCAGTCGAGCTCGTTCACGCAGTCACTGGCGAAGTGATCGGCGAAGCATCGAGCGAAGGACTCGATTTCAACGGAATGCTCAAGTACGCCCGCGCCACGGGCGGACCGAAGCTCCGCGCGATGACGTTCCACGAGCGCGCGCGAATGCTCAAGGAAATGGCGAAATATCTGATGGAGAGAAAAGAAGAGTTCTACAAACTCTCCGAAGCCACCGGTGCAACGAAAACCGATTCGTGGGTCGACATCGAAGGCGGAATAGGAACCTTCTTCGCTTACTCGGGCAGAGGCCGCCGAGAGTTCCCGAACGAGACCTTCTTCATGGAAGGTGCGGTTGAGCCGCTCTCAAAAGACAACACCTTCGTCGGACGTCATATCTGCGTGCCGCTCGAAGGAACCGCCGTTCACATCAACGCGTTCAATTTCCCCATCTGGGGCATGCTCGAAAAGCTCGCCCCAACGTTCCTCGGCGGAATGCCCGCGATCGTGAAGCCGGCGACAGTGACGTCATACCTCACCGAAGGCATGGTGCGCGCTATGATCGAATCGAAGATCATGCCCGAAGGCGCGCTTCAATTGATCGTCGGCAGCA
>JBDUEH010000412.1:0-2969 GCA_040002555.1 Gemmatimonadales bacterium
GCACCGCCGCTCGCAATCGCCTCGCTGGACTTGAATCCGACGAGACGCTCCTTCAGCGTCTTCGAATATGCGCCCAGCGATTCATCGAGCTTCTTGTATGGATCCTTGTTCCACCAGGTGAAGAGAGGATCGTAACCGGAGTAAAACTTGTTCCAGTCGGCAAGCACTGCGCGGATCTGATCGACGGTTCTCGCACTCCGATTCGCGATGGTCCTCGAAACCTTCGGTGCCATTGGCTTTGGCTTTGCGCCCTTTGCCGAATCCTGCCTCGGCGGGGACTCGATCAACCCTCGAAGACTATCTACCTGCTTGGTCACCGCAGCGAGTATTGCCGCCGTTGCCTGCGCGTCTACGGGCTTGAGATCGCGGCGGGTATCCTGAAGCGCGAGCAGCCTGTCCGCAAACGGAACCAGCGGCGAAGTCTCGCCCCGTTGCTTCTCCTGCCTGTCGATCAAAAATATTTCATGCTTGAAGTAATTGTTGAGCAGCACGTAATCGACTTTGCCTTCCTGACCCAGCCTGTCGAAATCGATCTGGCGAAGGTGATTGTTCCAGTCGTTGTAGAAGGCGCGCATTCGCGGCCGCTCCGCAGGCGAGTTCGGAGAGTCGTACCGCCGTTGTAGCGAATTGAGATCTTCCGAGAATCGGGTGACGACCCCCGCCATCTCACTCGCTGGCGACGCTGCTAGTTGCGCAAGATCGGGAACTGAGTCGTTGTGCGATTGTGCGCCCGCGTCAACCGCGACAAGAAGCGCAACTGAAATAACAAGAGAGCGAATCATGGATACCTGCTGGCGTTGGCCGCCGACGAGGCCGGCTATTATTGAAGGTTCGTGGTTCGCAGAAAAGATCGAATACCCGCGTGCGGAGCGAAAGACAACAAGTGTCAGGAAACTCCTACAGAACCTGGGAAATTGTAACCATCGATTCTCCGGTTGGGGGCGTCGCCGTGGCTACCAAGCCCGGGGTTTTCGCTCATGGCCGACTAGACTCAGCGGCGGCTCTGCTTGCTGCGCACGTGCGGGTCAACGCGGGCGATGTCATCGTCGCGATGGGATGTGGCAACGGATTCGTCCCTGCCGTTTTCGCGCGAATGGGCCAAGCCGCGCGGATTGTCTCTACCGATCGGAACATCGTCTCTGTTGAGGCGACAAAGCGAACACTCTCCGCCAATGGACTGTCCGCCGACGTAATTGCCCAACACGGTTCTTTCGGCATCGTGGCCGATGGGTCTGCAGACACGGTCGCAATCCGTATCTCACACGAGAAGCTCGCCTTCGTTCAGCTTCTGTCCGACGCTTTGACTGGGTTGAAGATTGGCGGCATTTGCTACGTTGCTGGAGCGACCAACGAGGGAATCAAGTCGGCCGCAAAGCTACTCGACCGGGCTTTCGGCAATTCTGTCCTCCTCGGTTATGAAGGTGGGTGCAGGATCCTCTCGGCGACAAAACGATCCGACCAACCGCAAGATGCCACCGCCTTTGAAAGTCCTTTCGTCGCCTTCGACTCATTTCGCGAATTGAATGTCATTCTTCGCGGCGAGCCTCTCGTTCTTTTTTCTCGACCCGGAGTCTTTTCCTGGGATCACCTCGACGAAGCAACAGAAGTTCTCGCAAACAACCTCGACGTTTCTAACGGAGCATCGGTCCTCGACCTCGGCTGCGGCAGCGGGCCCCTTGGAATCGTCGCGTCGAGACTAAGCGGCGGCGGACAGCTCACTATGGTTGACGCCGATGTCGAAGCCGTACGCTCGGCGCAGAAATCAGCAGAGACCGCCGGAGTTTCGAACTTTCGCACGCTGCCAAGTGACGTCGCCGGGGCCGTGCTCGACGAAAAATTCGACATCGTCGTTACCAATCCGCCGTTCCATGTCGGCAAGCAGACGGAGCTGAGCGTCCCGCTTCAATTCATCGCTAATTCGTGGGAAGTATTGAAACCGGGCGGAATGCTGTTTCTAGTTGCGAATCGAACTCTTCCTTATGAGCTTGCGATCAAAGAGCGATTCGGTCGTGTATCAACAATTCACGACGGTCAGCGATTCAAAGTTCTTTCGGCCACCAGAACTAAGTAAGCCTGAGAAGCGTTCGCTCGTCCGGCGTGATGGCTCTCCACTCACCCGACGGGAGATCACCAAGTTCGAGCCCGCCGATCGCTGATCGTCGAAGTGATACAACGTGATTTCCAACTGCCGCGAACATCCGGCGCACCTGATGATACCTGCCTTCCGTCAAAGTGAGCCGCGCGTGCCGGCTGTCAATCACCTCGAGCTCGGCAGGTTTCAGCGGGCTCGTCTCAGATTCGAGGAGCATCGTTCCGCTCGCGAATTCGGCCGCTTCATTTCCTGTGAGTTCAATCGCCAGCTCCGCTTCGTAGATCTTTGGCAGATGCGTGCGCGGAGAAGTGATCCGGTGGTTTGCCTGGCCATCATCGGTGAGCAGCAGCAGTCCCGACGTGTCGATGTCAAGCCGTCCAATCGGAGCCACGATGGGCGACCGCATACGAAAACGATCGGGTAACAGTTCGTAGATGGTTCGTCCGCTGCCGCGGGTGGAGCACTCGAAACCGGTTGGTTTGTGCAGCAGGAGAATACTTCCAGGATGGGGATCGAGCGGCTCCCCGTCAACAAGAATGTCCGCGTGCGCGACGTCATCGCCCTCCGTCAGGTCATCTCCATCGCTCGATGTCACTCGGCCGTCATCCAACATGCGCATCACTTCACGCCTGCTGCCGTAGCCGAGGTTTGCGATGTATTTCGCCAGCTTCATGTGAGCTGGTAGTGGAAGTCCGCTACTCGTCCACTTTTGAGGATTTTCCCATCGCCATTCCACCACCGAACATCACTGCGCCGCCGACCAGGCCAATCAACGCCATCATGCCAGCAGTTCCAAGCGAAGGACGGGAGCCGAAATGCACGCTAAGGAGACCAATCACGAGAAAGGTGAAGCCAAATCCCATGAAGATCGCGCCAA
>JBDUEH010000413.1:0-2962 GCA_040002555.1 Gemmatimonadales bacterium
TCGTTGGAGATGCGCTTCCGAAAGGACGCCGAGCGATGGGGTTCACGGTTCAGTCTATTCTGAAGCGCGTTCCCATCGTAATTGCGCCGACGATTGGCGGATTCGTGATCGCATCGTACGGTCTCACGCGTGGAATCCATTCCGGGCTGGTAGTTTCGATCGTCCTCGGCGCTGTTACTCTAGCCGTTGTAACGCGTGTCAAGCTCGAGCTTCCCGCAACGACTGGCGAGACGAATTTCCTCGGCGTATGGCGCGCTTTACCACCGACACTGCGGAAGCTGCTTGCCTCGGACGTGTTCATCCGCACGTCGGACGGCATGGTGGATGTCTTTCTGGTGATCTACGCGACGAACGTGATCGGAATATCGGCAGCCCGATTCGGGGTTCTTGTCGCGATTCAGATGGCAACATCCATTGTAGTTCAGATACCGGCCGCCCGACTCGCCGACCGTTTTGGCCGCAAGCCGTTCGTGATCGCGACATTCGTAGCGTTTTCAATGTTTCCGATCGCGGTGATTCTCTCACACAGTTTTGCGGTGCTTGTGATCGCGTTCATCGTTGGAGGACTTCGTGAAATCGGTGAGCCATCCCGCAAGGCATTGATAGTCGATCTCGCTCAGCCGGACCTGCGCGCGCGGTCGGTCGGGCTTTACTATTTGCTGCGGAGTCTCGCGATCACGCCGGCGGCGTTCGTTGGCGCGCTGCTCTGGCGCATCGACCCGGCAATCCCGTTCATCGTTGCCGGCAGCATTGGGTTTCTGGGAACTGCTCTCTTCGCATTTACCGTATCAGAAGAGCACGCATGAAGGTGATCAGCAATTTTGAGCTACTCAGGGAGCTATTGTTTCGTCCGCGCCTTCAGATCCGCGCTCGAGGCAGTAACTGAAATAGTCTGCCGCTGGCCGCTCACCACCAAGCTGCTGAATCAGGAGCGCTGCTTCCCCGCGAAGTGAGGTCGCCTGATTCACGACATGCACCATAGTGTCGCCAAGCGCCTGATCGGTCTCGATTCCATTGTTCATCCTGATGGAGATGGGGCGTCCCAGCTCGTCTTCGCTGAGTGACTCGAGGAATCTCAGTTGCCGATTCCACAGCGATTTCCATCTCACCATCAGGCCCGTCGTATCGGCGCATTCGCTGTAGTCCGGAAACTCCGCCAGCGAATGACCCTCCCATCTCGAGAGCCACACAACTTCTTCAGCCAATAGATCCTGAAGCACGCCTCGCAGAGATGGAGAAGATCCGCCCCATCCCTGCGCATACTTTTCGGCGCCCAGCAGCGCCGCAGCGTCGAGGGTAGTTTCGTGCGCCCATCGGTTGTACTCGAACAGGTCCCGCAGCTCGGCAAGTTTCATTGGTCGCGACTGGGTGGTTCATGTATATCCTTCCGCTTCCAAGATACGTCAACACCGAGCTGCCGGCCTGCTATCCACTATTTGCAGGTGGTCGCGTAGCCCAGAAGGCAATAGCTGCCGTTTGCGAAGAAGAGCTCGGCGCAGTCACCGGCGTTTGCAAATATTCCTGCCGTTTTGCCCCAATAGTAGTTGTTACCGGAGTTGGTACCGGCGCCAACATTGACACGAATCGTCTGTCCCTGCGAAATGGTTAGTCCCGAAGGAAAATTGAACCGATCGCCAGCGAACCCTACAAACGTCTCCGGCGCGCCCTTTGCGTTTGCCAGCCACGGATCCGTTCCGGAGCCGCTCCAGCCGTACGGATCGACAGTGGCGCGGCTACCATTGTTGGTTCCGTGGATGCGACGGCACGATGAAATCGTAGCCCGAATGTGAGTCGAAGAATGCCGCGGTTGAGATTGTTGAGTTTAGAAGCATCGAGTGAATGGACGAGCACACACTTCAGCTTTTCTCTGCCATCTCACAGTGCTCAGCGGTGAAAGTAGTTCCCGATCCTGACTAGTCCCACCAGCCGTGCATGTACCACTCTCCGCTCATCGCTTCGCGATACATCCACACCAGCGTTCCGTCGTCGGTAACGCACCGGAAATACTCGCGCGCAAAAGGCTTTTCCCACTGTTCTCCGGATATGCGGTCGGGGCCGGCCGCTGACTCGAGAAGAACCCACGCATCGTTCTCTCGATACTTCACCGGCAGGTCGTGATCGCGCCGGCGCGTTGTTTTCACTGTGATGCGCCGGGGATTGGGAAAGAGCTGAAGAGTGAGCTGCGGATTCGCGCGCGTTTCGCGAACCATGTGCGCGCGCGCGGCATGCGACGGCTCCTGCACCTGCCACGTGGTTCGCTTCTCGAGCAGAGGATGTCCGCTGTTCGACGGCACGACGATCACAGCTCCCTGATCGTCGAGCAATTGCGCGACAGTTTCCTCGGTTGCGCGCGCGGTGCCGAATCCGCGATCGAAGATGTCACCCTGCCGCTCGACTTCTCCAGTCACCGCTTCGACACGCAGCTCGATGCCGGTGACCGAATCGGGAAGCTCGATGCGGTCGAGATGTGTCCGGATGAGTCGCATCCACGCTTTGCGGCTCGACGTCGAGCGCGATGGCCGAACGAGATGCTCGTAGCTACTGCGATTGGCGAGAAAAAAGACGAGAGTCATTTCACGGGCGCAGTGTCCGTCGCTTTCGAGCGCAGCCGAAACGCTGTCGACGAGCGCATTGATGACGAACACGAGACGCTCGGGGTCCGAGAGGGTGTAGTCCACCCAGTCGAGCGATGCCTGCGGAAGAGACCGAGGCATCGCCGAAAAAATCATTCTATTGTCGTCGGCGCGTGCGAGGCGCCAGAGGTGGACTCCTTCGCCACCGAATCTCACTTCGACGGATTCCTGCTCGAGCCGGGCGAGGTCGCCGCAGGTCTCGATGCCGACGCCTTCGAAGAGGTTCGCCAGGGGAGGCGAAGGGAGGAGGGCGGCGATTGGGTGCCTGGCGAGAAATTTGGATTCTTCGCCGTCGGGGATGTGGGTTATTCTGTTGTTGGGGGCCGAAA
>JBDUEH010000414.1:0-2959 GCA_040002555.1 Gemmatimonadales bacterium
GGCGCACTCGTCGGTGCCGGCCTCGGCATGAGCGGTGGCGCACTTCAGGGAACTCTACGGAACGGACTGGCTGAGCCGTATCTCCTTGGTGTGTCGGGTGGCGCGGCAGTAGGTGCAGTGATTGCGTTTGCCTTGACAGCGACGGGGAACGGAGTCATCGCGTTTGCTGCCTTTGGCGGCGCGGCGCTGGCCGTTGTGCTGGCGCTTCTTGTAGCGAGGGCGGCAGGCTCGGCGGGTCGTGGAGATCCGCGAACCTTGCTGATGGCAGGCGTTGTCATCGGAGCATTCGCGAACGCAGTTATCATGATCGCACTGGCTAACGCGCCGGCGAACACCGTACGCGGAGCGCTGTGGTGGATGATGGGATCGGTCGCCGACACTTCGTGGAACGGCGTTGGATCGCTTGCGATTTATATCGGGATAGGCGGAGGCGCACTCGTCTATTGGGCGCGAGAGATCGACATCCTGTCGCTTGGAGACGAGCCAGCCGCGGCCCTTGGCGTAAACGTCGAGACCGCAACACGGCGCATCTATCTACTTGCCGCACTTCTCGCCGGAGCAACTGTCGCCGCGGCGGGACTCATCGGATTTGTCGGACTCATCGTACCGCATATCGTCCGCGCGTCCGGGATCAGGAAACATCGACCGCTCATCATCGGCGCGGCAATAATCGGTGCGTCTCTGGTCGTCGCTGCCGATCTAATTGCGCGAACGATTCGCCCTCCCGGCGAGCTGCCACTCGGCGCTGTCACTGCAGTCCTCGGAGTTCCGTTCTTCCTCGCCCAACTGAGGCGGGCACGATGATCGGATTTCGAAATGTCGTCGTTCAGTATCCGGGGACAAAAAATCCCGCGATCGACGGCGTGACCTTCGATGCACTGGAAGGGAAAGTCACCGCTGTCGCCGGACCGAACGGGAGCGGCAAGTCCACTCTGATTCGGGCGTTGTTGAGGCGTCAGCCGATTTCCAGCGGAACGATCGAGATTGATGGTGCGCCTCTGCTCTCACTGAGCACACAGGAAGTAGCAAAGCGGGTAGCAGTTGCTCCGCAACGCGAAGAACCCGCGTTTCCCATGACGGTGGAAGAGTACGTCGGGCTCGGCAGATTTCCGCGGCTTGGACTTTGGCGCACGCCGGGAGTCGCAGATCAGAAGGCGTCTGCGGCGGCGTTGCAAAAGGCAGGCGTCACGGAATTCGCAACTCGACAAACCGACACCCTGTCGGGCGGAGAGTGGCAGCGTGTGCGTATCGCGCGTGCGCTTGCGCAGGAAGCGCGCGCTCTCGTGCTCGATGAGCCTACCACGTTCCTCGACCTCGCTCACGAGATGTCACTGTTCGAGCTCCTCCATTCGCTAGCTGGCGAAGGCATGGCGGTGATGCTTGTCAGTCACCAGTTGAATCTCGTCGCCCGCTTTGCGGATTCGATCGTTCTTCTCCACCACGGACACATCGTTGCGTCGGGCACACCGTCCGACGTGATGCAGGCAAATCTCCTCGAGCGGATCTATGAATGGCCGCTCGTTATTTCGCGCGATCCGGCGATCGGCGCGCCGTCGCTTGTGCCACTCAGACGACCGTCTTCCGTTCGCTAAACCAACCACCAGACGCTTCATGCCAGCCAATCTTCGACTTCCAGCTTTTCCCTATCTGCTCGAGTGCAGCGCCTTCGTTTTATTCCTTGCCATTGCGACATCGCTTCACGCGCAGGCGCCCGACACGGCAACACTCACCGCAGTGGTTATCTCGGCGACCAAGACACCAACTGCGCGCGCGAATCTCACTCAGGCGGTGACCGTCCTTTCTGGCGACGAACTCCGTACTCGTGGCATAACTCGGGTATCCGACGCTCTCAAAACCGTTCCCGGCGCGTCGGTGGTTCAGAACGGATCGAATGGATCGGTGACAACACTGTTCCTGCGAGGCGGCGAGAGCCGCTACACCAAAGTGCTGATTGACGGAGTCGCAGTGAACGCGCCAGGTGGGTTCTTCGACTTCAGCCATCTTACCACCGACAACATCGAACGTATCGAGATCGTGCGAGGACCGGCGAGCGTCGCTTACGGAGCCGATGCGGTGTCTGGAATCATTCAGATCTTCACTCGGCAGGGACGTGGTCCGCTTTCGGTTAACGCAGACGTACGCGGTGGAACCTACAAGTCGCTGGACGGGGGTATCGACGCGAACGGATCCAATGGCCGTGCGCGTTTCTCCCTCGGCGCCGGAGAGCACAAGACCGACGGAATTCTTCCATTCAACAACCAGTACTACAATGGAACGCTGAGTGGGTCCGTCGGATTCAATCGGTCTCCCGGAAATGACGCGGTTATCTCGGCGAGATACACAATGGCCGAGTTTCACTATCCGACAGATTTCACAGGGTCGCCGGTTGATTCCAACTCCTACCGCGTGCAGCATCGTCTGACCAGCGGTTTTGAGGGAACGGCGGCGTTGCGAGAAAACGTCAGCGGAAAGTTGCTGCTCGGTACCAACGAAGTTTCGGACTTGACCGAAGATATTGCGGTTCCGTTTGGATCGACGTCGCCTCTGCACTCCGCGCTAATATCGAGAAACTACCGCCACAGCGCCGAAGGCCAACTTGTGTTCAAGGTGCCCTCATCCGGAACTCTGAATCTCGGCGCAGAATACATGACTGAGCGCGAGCGAAGCGAGAATGGATCGGGCGCTGTTGGCCGGCCGACTTCGAGCAATTCCCAGTTTGCTGCGGACCGGAACAACAAGGCGGCGTACGCTGAGTTGACTGCTACGTCATCCGACAAAGTGTCGTACACGCTTGCCGTTCGACGCGACGACAACTCCGACTACGACCCGTTCACAACGTATCGTGTGGGCGCCAGTACGCCGGTGTCGGCCGGTCTCCGGTTTCGGACGTCGGTCAGTACCGCGTTCAACGCTCCAGCGTTCAACCAGATTCGGCCCACTCTTTATACGATTGGAAGTC
>JBDUEH010000415.1:0-2959 GCA_040002555.1 Gemmatimonadales bacterium
CATTATCTTGCCGCGGACCCTATCGCGCGGGCTCGGGCGCTCCACACTTTGGCAGGCTTGGCTTCGCAAGTCGTTGACGAACGCCAGCGCGCCTTAGTCGACGCCGAGCGCGCTCGACTGGTAGCTATGGAGCCTAAGCCATGATTCGACCATTGTTGCACGCAGTTGTGGTCGGTCAGGTCGGTACCGAGCGAACCGGTACTTTCATCAATGCAAACTTCAGCGTGATCTTGGTGACGGTCAATCGGCTGCTCAACGGGTTCCTCGCCATGCTTCCGCTTCTCTTTGCAGCAATACTTGTCTTTATACTGTTAGTCTTTGCAGCAAAGGGACTGCGCCACGTCGCCGAGAAGGCGTTGGAGCGTTCTTCGAACCAAAGTGCCGCAACCGCGATCAGCCGATTGCTCTACGTGGCGATGGTCGCGCTCGCCGTCCTGATCGCCGTGACCATCGCCTTCCCCTCGATGACGCCGGCAAAGCTCGTCTCCGTGCTGGGGATCGGCGGCGTGGCGATCGGCTTCGCCTTCAAGGACATCTTCCAGAACTTGCTTGCGGGTATATTGATACTGCTACGCCGACCCTTTGCAGTCGGTGACGAGATAACCACGGGCGAATTCACTGGCACCGTCGAAGCGATCGAGACCCGTGCGACAATCATCCGCAGTTACGACGGGCGCCGGGTGATCATCCCCAATGGCGACGTCTACACCAAGCCCGTCATCGTCATTTCCGCCTACGACATGCTCCGCTCGGAATATGACGTGGGCATCGGCTATGGCGACGACCTGACACAGGCCAAGACGATCGCACTTGAAGCGATCAAGCGGATCGATGGAGTGCTCGCCGACCCTGCTCCCGACGTGCTCGTCTGGGAGCTCGGCGACTCAGCCAAGAATATCCGCATTCGCTGGTGGACCAAGCCTGCCCGTGCCGACGTACTGCGTATTCGAGACGGCGTACTGAAAGAGGTAGCAGAGGCGATTGCCAACGCGGGGATGGACCTGCCGTTTCCAACTCAAGTCGTGTTGTTCCACGACCAAACCGAAGAGACCGACGGCGACCGCACTCGCCAACGTGAGGGGTGGCCAGCGGGCAATACTCCGCCCAAGCCACGGGATAGCGGCAATCGAAACTGACCAACCAAGACGGCTATCCTCAGGAGAGTTTTCAATGTCCTACGTCCGCTTCGCAGCAATGATCGCAGTTTCCACGGTCGTGATGTTCGGACTGATGTATCTTAACACATATACGTCAGATCATGTCTATTACAGCCAAACCCGGGCTTGGATGGCAGTCATGATGGGTGCGGTGATGGCGCTGATCATGCTCGGCTTCATGCTGAAGATGTACACGAACCGCAAAGCGAACATTGCCATTGCGGTTACCTCCGTCGCCATAGCCATAGCCTCGATATCGATGGTGCGCAGTCAGGCGACGGTCGACGATGTGTCGTGGATGAAAGCCATGATTCCCCACCACTCCATCGCAATCCTGACTAGCCGTCGTGCCCAAATTCGGGATCCTCGGGTGAGGCGCTTGGCCGACGGCATCATCGAGGCGCAATTGAGAGAAATCTCCGAGATGAAGCAACTTACCCAAGAGTTGGAACGTCGACCCCGCGCACCCGAACTCCCGCCAGGCAAGTAGCTTTCAGAGCATTTTTCGCTTGAATTGGGACGGACTGAAATGCACCGCAACCCGACTGTCAGTGTCGATAAGGGAACGTCAATGGATAGACGCCGTTGAGCGAGATCGAGGAGCGGCGGCTAATCATCGCCATCGTCGATGGAGTTTCTGACTCGACGGGCTTACTCGACCAAACGGCCGCGATGGCCGAATGCCTTTCTGCCCAATGGACTGCGGTCTACGTCAACGTTGTTGGCAATGAGTCCAACCCTGAAGTCGTTGGTGCAGCCTTTGAAAAAGCGATGAAGTTGGGCGCGGATATCATCGAGATTCCGGGTCGCGACAAGTTAGATGCATTATTCGGGCTAATCTCGGAACGGCGTCCACTCTACACCTTCATCGACAGAAGTTTAATTGCGAAGCGAGGGATAGTTTCTCGGCGAAACTGGCGAATTCGTCTTTTGCAGGCTGATCTGCCAACGACATTTGTGTTGGTTGAGCCGCAATCAGATCGAACGCAAGTCGTCGCTCCCGACAGATCTAACTCTGACCGGACTCGTTGGCTTGCGTATCTTAAAGCGCTTCTTGCAGTCATCCTGACGATACCGTTCATCCTCGCGCTCGAACGACTCATGGGTCCAAGCGGGCTGAGTCTGATTTTCTTGTTGCCCGTCATCGCGGTTGGAGAACGACTGGGAACACGCCCCGCGCTCCTCGCTAGCGTGGCTTCCGGGATTTGTTTCTGGATCTTTGTCCTTCGAGGTCACAGCTTGTTTCCCCAAGCGGCGGCGCAGGCGTTCTTCGTCACAAGCGCGCTTGTCGCCGTGGGGAGTTACATCGCCATGATAACCGGAAAGATGCGGGCGAGGTTAGTCACCAGTGATCGCGTCGCGAAGCAGAACGGCCGTTTGGCATCTTTCGGAATACGGCTTGCCCAAGCCGACAGTTGGATCACGACGTCACAGGAAATCTGTTCAGAAATGAACGATGCGTTCGATGTGCAGGCTGCACTGTTTCGCCGAACACCCGACGGCTTCGACGTGATCACGTCCGTTCCTTCCAAATCACCTGTCCTTGGTCCATTGGATGTCGCAGCGCGCGTGACGGCTTGGGAAGAGGGAGACGAGACTGGAGCTGGAACAAAGAGACTGAATTCAGCGAGCTGGCACTTCCATCCTCTGGCGACTTCGCTGGGTCGCCTTGCACTCGTTGGCGTTGCCCGTGACGATGGGCGCAAGCCAATTGAAGACAAAGATACACTTTTATATCGGTCGTTGATCAATCAGGCATCGCTGGCTTGCGAGCGGCTCCATCTGGAAACCGTGGACGTCTG
>JBDUEH010000416.1:0-2955 GCA_040002555.1 Gemmatimonadales bacterium
CCGAACGGTTCGCTCAATTCGTTGACGTCCGCCTCTCCCTTCGCGAGCCGAGTCAAGATTGCGCGCCGGGTCGGGTGACCGAGCGCTATGTAGACGGCGCTCAGAGTGTCTTGATGAGAGTATATAGCCATGACGCTATATAGCAAAGCAGCTATGGAAAGTCAAGGCTGGTGGCGGGCGCGACTTGCATCGCCTGTGGGAAAATGGGAGATTCCCACCTACGGAGGCGAAACGATGTCGCGTGTTCTCGGAGTGGTGACGCTGGACAAGAAAGGCCGTGCAGTATTCCCCCTCGCTCTCAGAGAGGAGATGGGATTGGTAGACGGCACGCAACTACGAGTCGAGTTCACAGACGACGGAGCCTACGAGCTCGTCCCCGCTGAACTGGTGCCGCGCGATCAGCTCTACTTCCACACGCCGGCAATGCGGAGGCGTCTGGAGACTGCCGAGAGAAATCTTCGCGAAGGTTCATCGACGAAGACTAAGGGAGAGAGGGACACAACCAGGTTTCTCGATTCACTCAAGAAGCGTTGAGCCTTGGCGCGAAAGCACGCGTTTCTGAATGCGGAATTCACTGATCGTTGGAAGGAGAGCTACCAACTCCTTCAGTTCCCTGAGCAAAACGGCGTAGACAAGGTCGTTATCGCTCTTCTCAAGCAGAACACACCCGGGATGCGCGTCAAGCCGATAGAGCCTGACAAGTACTACTTCGAAGCGCGTATCAACGATGGTGACCGATTGATTCACCGAACCCATGAGGGAACGATCTATTTCATCGACATCGTAACGCACGACGACATCGCTAAATACTCGAGAGGACGTTCTCGATAGAGCTGGTTATATCGCCAGCTCGCTCATCCTCGGCATCTTCCCGTCGAAATAGAGCTGCGACAATCGCATCAGATCCTTCCGACTCTCGCCGACAAACGGCCCATGCATAACGATCGGAACGTTCTGCCTCTCGCCGGCATACAGCATCACGCGCGCACCAGCTTCGCCCGCTGCAATCCGAAGCACCGAATCACCCGACAACTCGCCCGACGCTACATCGAGCCAACCGACCTGCCCCGCCGCAACGCGCAGGCCAGCCTTCCCCACCGATACATCACCGTCGAGCACAAACACAAATCCGTTGTAAGAATTCGGCAGATCCTGCTCGAACTCCGCACCTGGTGCTAACCGAACGTCAATCAAAGTCACGGGCACATGATTGTGAGTCGCCGAGCGCGACGACCCGGACGTTCCGCTATACACCCGCGCCTCAACGCCGTCCTTCCGCAGTACCGGCACAGCATCACGCTTGATCAACTCGAACCTCGGCTCCGACCACCGCGCGCTTTGCGGTAAAGTCAGCCAGAGCTGAAGAATTCGCGCTCGACCTAGCGGCTCCGAATCCTCATTGTGAATCACACCGCTCCCGGCGGTCATCCACAGAACATCCCCTTCCTCGAGATTGCCCTCATCTCGATCGCGAAGCTTTCCTTCAACAACGAACGTGACAGTCTCGAACCCACCATGCGGATGCGCACCACCCGCTGGCTTTCCCGGCGCGAGATCGATGCGATCATCCATCAAAGCAATGAACGGATCGTTGCCCGCGAAGTCATTCGGATCGACGACAGTCACCGCCGTATGCCCTTCCCCAATAAATCCAGGCGCCGGCGGCAGGAGCGTCACTACTCGGCCAATTCCACGCTCAGTCATGATTGATCAGGCCTTCGCTGAAGATTTGCCGAGGTGGCCGAGCGCGACATTCCCAAGGCCACCAGCAATGCCGATTGCAATCGCAACCCATGTGAACGCGGGCACCCACGGATCATGGATACCGACCATTGCATCGAGCGAGTAAGGACCAAATCCGGCGACTGCGAATACCAGCGCGAGAGACGCATACAGTAGAGGTATCTCGATCCCGTTCTTCGTGGCGAACAATCCATTCTTCCAGTGAACGGTGATCGCGGCGACGAGCATCACTGAAATCATGAGAGCCGGACCGACAGGTCCGAGAAATCCGAGCGCAACGAGAAGGCCGCTGGTTATTTCGACGATTGACGCCATAGCGGCGAACGTTCGGCCCTGATTAAACCCGATCGTCGTCATGAACTCGCCGGTCGCGCTGAGCCCGTATCCGCCGAACCATCCAAACAGTTTCTGCGTGCCGTGCGCGGCCATCACCAGCCCGATGATCACCCGCGCGATCAGAAGGCCGATGCCTAGTGTCTGTAGTTCAGTGCCGAAGCCGTTCATGGAGTCCTCTTCCCTTGATTGGTTACTAATGGTAACTATAAGGAAGCTAAAGCGCTCTTTCGCAGCGAAGAAGAACGCACTTCAACGTGCCCCAGAAACACCGGAGTAACCATGGCAAGAGCTCACGCCCAATCGATCACCACTCTCGAACACACACCTGCGAACTGTCACGCCCGTGAAGTGCTCGCACGCGTCGGCGACAAGTGGTCCGTATACGTCATCGACATGCTCGGCACATCGGGCACTCTCCGCTTCAATGAATTGAGGGGCCGAGTGGAGGGGATCAGCCAGCGAATGTTGACCGTAACGCTGCGCGGGATGGAACGGGATGGTCTGGTGAAGCGAACTGTTTATCCCGAAGTGCCACCGCGCGTGGAGTACAAGCTCACCCCGCTCGGCAAAACTCTTCGTAAGCTCGTGCGCGGATTAGTAGAGTGGTCTGGAGCACACTTGCACGAAGTGGATGAAGCCCGAGCAACGTACGACGCGCGGCACGGTGTCTGACTAAGCATTTGCAAATGGAATTAGTAGGGCCACGTGATTGGCGTCCAACACTTTAGTGGAGTTCACAGTGAACATTGATCTGTCGGAAAGCAATGCATCGCGCCGCTCATTCCTCGAGCAGGTAGCAGGCATCGGCACAGTAGCAATGCTGGGCGAATCAGCTCCGCAAACGAATTCGGAATGGGGCGTCTCGTGGATGGAAAC
>JBDUEH010000417.1:0-2949 GCA_040002555.1 Gemmatimonadales bacterium
AACACCGGCATCGAAAGCGCAACGATCGACGCGATGAGCAGCAGACCGAGGGCCACCTTCACGCCTCCCGGAAGCGCGACTATTGGAGGTCGATTCATGGCGAACCCGGCGAACAAGCTCGGTGGAATCAGCAAAACGCAAATAGAAAGCAGGCCGGACAACCTCCACCCGAGACTTGCCAGTCCGCTTTTGGATGCCGGTCTCTTTCTGCGAATCAATCCAACAACCGCAACGATAATCCGACTAAGAATCGCAGCCAGGCCCGCGCCTAGCACAACTCGATGAAGGCGTGCGTCGGCGTACCATGGGATTCGGTGCACGGCGAACGGATCGGAGATTCCCCCTGTTACGGTCATTCCTTCAGCCGGCCCTTCGCTTTTCACGTTTCTGCTGAAGGCCACCCATGATCCATCGGATCCCCTGAAGAGGTCAGGCTCGATCTCCGTTGCCGTGATCGCGTCGAACGCGGAAGGTGTGAGCCTCAGCTTGCCATCGCCGTTATCGGAAACTATGACCTGCTGCATCAACCCCGCGGCTTTCTCGATAGTGTGCGGGTCGGCTCCATTTGCGCCGTAGACGCCGGCATAGCGCTGGACATGCCCGCGCACATCCGAGCGAGGCGGAGGAATCAGGGAATCAACCGCGCCCGCTGGATATTGATTCACGATCGCTCTCGTCAGCGTCTCCATCATCTCGTGCGATCCGTCGTCCTGCGTGTCGTAAACGG
This sequence comes from Gemmatimonadales bacterium, assembly GCA_040002555.1. GTDB lineage: Bacteria > Gemmatimonadota > Gemmatimonadetes > Gemmatimonadales > Gemmatimonadaceae > UBA4720. The sequence continues at coordinate 728 of JBDUEH010000417.1, forward strand.
CGTAGAGCCCGATTCGAAGTTCAGGAACGATCACGATTATCCCGTGATGACCGCTGTCGCCGGTGTGGAATAGAATACGATGCCCGCGCATGGTTCCCTCGAAAAATCCGTAGGCGGCACCCGGCGCGCCCGCGTGTGCCGTCCATTGAGTGCGTTGCATTTCATCAAGCATCGGAGCGCCGAGCATTCGCTGCCCGCCAACCGTACCTCCGTTGAGCTGGGCAATGATGAAGCGAGACATGTCCATCGGGGTGGCCATCAGCGCACCAGCCGGATATGGATTGAATAACGGCGCGCGCTGCGTTCGTTTGCCGCCAGCCATTCTCGAGACCAGATCCTCGGGCACAGGCTGCCGAAAACTCGCCGACGTCATTCCCAGCGGCTTCAGTATGTGCTTTTCGACGTAGTCATCGAACCGCTCGCCACTCACCGCCTCGACGAGGTAGCCAGCCAGTCCGATTCCGTTGTTCGAATAGCTGAACTGCGATCCAGGCTCCGCATCTACGTGCGGCGGGTGTGTCGAGAAGTAGCTACCGAGCGGGACAAGATCGCCGGAATTCCTCGCGATGCTGCCAAGTGCACGATTTTCGAGGCCGGAGGTGTGTGTCAGAAGTGAAGCGGCTGTAACCGGCTGGCCGTATCGCTTTTCGAGCTGGAAAGTTTTCAGATACAAATTGATGTCGGCGTGCAGGTCGAGTTTCCCCTCTTCTGCCAGCTGCATCACCGCTGTCGCCGCGAAGAGTTTGGAGATCGACGCAATTCGGTAGACCGTTCGAGAGGGGTCGACCTTTGTGTGCCTTATCGCATCTGCTTCGCCATACCCCTTTGCATATCCGACCGAAGTATCGCGAACGAATACGAAAGCCGCGCTCGTGAATCGATGCGCCGCAAAATCCTTTGCAAAAAGCGAGTCCGCGATACGTCCGATGTTCACCTCGATTGAAGATGTCGACTGCGCCGAAGTCCTTACCGGCATCAGGTACATCAGGATGACGATGGAACGCGCGACTGCAAATCGGATCGAACGGATCTTGTGCATTTGATGTCCGGGCGTTTGAAGGATTGACGCTCAACACAGGGTGGCACGCTGCATTGCACGGGGCCACTGTATTGCAACGAGCATCGACGCCCATGCAACGAACCGATCTGATGCGGCCATGTAACCATTTCGTGGTCCTGTCCGGATCCTGTAAGGATGCAATTCGTGTAGACACAAACCCCGCCTGAGCCCTGTAAGGGTTTACGGTGCTCGATCGGCGCTACCGCGATCGGCGCCCTTCACGACCAACCATCCGAAGGAGGGAGAATGATTTCGAATCAACGCTTTCTCGCTGTCGTCGCTGGCGCTGTACTGATTATGGGTTGCGGTAGTACCGATGTGACGTCACCGCCCGTGTCAGTCGCTGCGGGCACCTACATCATGACACGCGTCAACGGATCGGTACTTCCGACCAACATATCCGATGACCGTTCGCCGGTCTGGATCAATTCAGGCAGCTTGACGATCGAATCGTCTGGCAGCTTTAAGTCGGAAGTGACCTACTCCCAGCTTTCCGGCGAAAACTTCGTCCCTACGACTGATACGTGCGCCGGAACCTACTCGCGAAATTCGAAAGGTTTGGTTTTTTCGGGTCCGACAGCATGCAACGGCCCTACTTCGGCAACGGTCGATGGCAGCGTTGTCACCGCGCTGGTGAACCCGTCGATCAGGGTCGAGTACAAGATGTAGGCGGAAACGGCTTATGGACTCGGAGAATCAAGCCACGAGCATGGTGGCCTGGACACTCTCGTAGCGCTTGCCACCGCGTAGAATCGTGGCGACTGTTAGCATCAATCGCCGCTTGGCCGGGTGTGCACTCGACCCGCTACCCCGCGTGAACGCCATCGACATGATCTTCCAGCCCCCCGACGCACGCTGGAGCTGCACCGAGTTCACTTGTCTGAGCTCAGTGAAAAAACGAAAAACGGCGGAGCGAAGAAAAAAAAGACCCAACCACCCGGTTGAGTCGCCTTAAGTTGCCCCTCCAGGTTTCGAACCTGGACTCTCCTGATCCAGAATCAGTTCGGACGTTCCTGGCACCTCGGCTCCTGTCGGCCATGTGTCGCCAATCACTCGGAAAAAGAAATACAGAGTTCGCCGAAAGGCGCCCGTGTGTCGCCAACCGCTCACCCGAAAAGCGACCCAACCTTGACGACAATTCCCACGACACGCTAGTCGTGTG
>JBDUEH010000418.1:0-2947 GCA_040002555.1 Gemmatimonadales bacterium
GGCGTCCGACAGAAGACAAGCTGTACCTGGCGCGCGTGTACGGTGCGGCGAAAAACGCCAACGTCGGTGTCGGCGGGCCGGACCTCATGCCGTTCAAGCCAGGGCAGCTCAAGAGCTCGTATCCGCTCATTCGCGGATCAGCCAGCCGAGTTCCAACCGGCATCGCCGTTCAGGACGGGAATCTAGAGGAGATCAATCCCAACACCTGCAAACGCGTTACCGCCAGCGAGCTCTTCGATTTCGCGCGGACTTATCTCAAGGTGGACTACATATTCTGGGGCACGCAGGAGCCGTACTTCTCCCGCGATGTGGTTCCGACGATCAATCGTCGGAACGCATCAGCCGAGACGCACGATCAAACCCGAAAACGGAGCCAACCATGCGCCCATCGCTAGCGTTGATTGCCTTTCTGATCTTTGCCTCGGCCACTTCTCTCCGCGCCCAGGACGCGGCGGCGAATCCAAAAACAATTCACGTCACGCTCGACAACGAGCATGTCCGCGTTTTCGAGGCGACGCTCAAGCCGGGAGTGAAGGAGAACGTTCACTCGCACCCTACTTCTATAGTATATGTGGTCGCTGGAGGCAGGGTTCGGAGTCACCTGCCCGATGGCACGACGTCAGTTACGAATTACACGGCCGGACAGACGGCTTACCGTGATCCTGTCACCCACTGGGCGGAGAATATCGGGAAGACGACGATCCGGCTTATTGTTGTCGAGCTGAAGAAGTAGGGAGCCTTACCCTACGCCGTCGGAGCCGTCGCGTCGGAATTCCAGATATCGCGGACAATCCACCACTTACCATCCTTCCGCGCGAACACTGTGAGGTACTTGCCGGTATCGACCTTTTTTCCCGACTTGTCGGTAATCCAGAAGGTGTTGGTTTCCCAACCAAGGTCGCCCGACGCGCCGACTTCGCTACCCGAGCCGACGTTGTCCAAAAGGCTCGCCTTGGCCGTGGCATCGACATCCTTTTTGTATGCAGCCTTGATGGCATCACGGCCGCGAATCATCGCTTGTCCCGGCATGTAGAGCACAGCGTCATCGGCATAGAGTGCAGCCAGCGCGGAAGCGTCGTGAGCATTGTACGCCTTGAACCACGCAGCGTTGACGTCACGAATCGCCTGTTGATCGGCCGCCATGTCTGGCGCGGCGGCAACACTGGAAGCTGTCGCGGTTGCCGCTGTATCGGCTGCAGGTTTCGCGGCAGCGGTGCAACCGGCCAATGCGATACTCACACCCAGCAATGAAGCACTGTTGAATCGAACCATGCTTGCCGCCTTGAGAGAGTAGACGATCGAGCGCTCAATTGTCGTATACAATAATACTGGTCTCATCCTCAGAAGTGATACAAGGCCGATAGAATCATCTCGCTCTGGAACTCTCTGTTGGTGGTGAGCGGAATCCGTCCCCCCACTCCGACGACCAGTGCGCGCATACGAGCGATGTGATACTTGACCCCGGCACCCGCGTTCACGATCTGATGTCCTGATTCCTCGCCAGACACACTGCGTCGGCCTTCCAGCTCGACGAGCGATTCGAATCGCGGGCTGAGATGGTAGAGCGCGGAAGCTGCCAACGCGAGCGACTCCTCCTTTTCATCCCCTGAATTTCTTCGCGTTGTCGTGCTGTACGAAGCGAACGACACCAGCTCGAGCGCGCCACGCATCCATCCGGCATCGACGTACGGCTCGATCTCGATGAGATGGCCGCTTCCAATCCCCTTCTCCTCGTTTCCCGTCGGCACGCCAAAGGCAACGCCACCGCCCAAGAGCACGCCATGCGCGGCGGCTGCGAAGGTGGCGAGCTTGAGTGCAAGCTCTCCGCTGCCAACTGCGGTCGTACGATTGCCGCTTACGGACCGTGAAGTCAGCGGGACGTTCGCTTCGAGACTGACATTTCTGCTGAAAGCGTATTCGCCCTCAACGCGGAGCGTGTTCTCATTCACATCGTGTGCGAGCACTCCACGGATGAAATCCAGGCGGAGTTTCGTGTCCGGGCTCGGCGACTCGGTGAAGAGAGGATGCGAGAAGTGAACTGGCGCGTGATGGTGATCGTCGTCGTGATCGTCATCGTCGTGGTCGTGCTGAGCTCGCGCCTGGAGAGGCGCAAGGATGACGGCCAGTGCAGTGCATAACTGAATGAGGAAAACTGCGCGCAGGCGCAGTGAACGGAATGTAAAAGACATATCCCTCCCGGGAATTTTATGTCCTGTCAAATGGAGGCGACTGCATTGCGCAGCTGCCGGATCAGGGAACGCGATTGCGCGGACTGGTGTCGCGCTATGCGTTGGCGGGAGGGCCGATGGGGAAGGGAGTTCGAAAGTCGATGCGGCCGGGAAGTGATTCTTCCCCAACTGGGACAAACGTCGGCGTTGTCGCGACGACTGTCACGGGCACGACTGAAAGCGCGCGCGCCGCGAGGGCAAGCATCGGCGAATGAGCGGCCGTATCCAGGCAGCTGCAGTTCTTGCCGTCGTGGTGGTGTGATGGCTCTCCGGACGCCGGCACTGAATGATGCGAATGCGACATCGCCGGAGCATCGTGCTCCATGCTCGCGTGCGCCGGGTTATGCACCTGACACACGTGAATAGCAGGCAACTCGGCCAGAATCAGGACGACCCAAGGTGCGAGGAATGCTGTTGCCAGCCGGCGGGGGAGTTTAATCGCCATCGAGCCTACTATAATGAAGAACTCACGTTTCCGCTCGACCGAATCGTCCCATTCGGCCTTCCCCGCTAATTTTGTAGCAGAACAACCTCACCAAGGACGAGACTCTAGTGGCACCACAGTTCATTTATGTAATGAAGGACCTTCGCAAGGTTGTCCCGCCGTCGCGGGAGATCCTGAAGGGAATCTGGCTTTCATTTTACCCCGGCGCGAAGATCGGCGTCCTCGGCGGCAATGGCGCGGGAAAGTCCACGCTGCTCAAGATCATGGCCGGCGT
>JBDUEH010000419.1:0-2941 GCA_040002555.1 Gemmatimonadales bacterium
GAACGTCATCGCTTCGGCGCAATTGCCGTCGAACAAGAGGAATGGAGCGCAACGCAACATCGTTTGATTTCTCCTTTGCGTTAACGAGGCACGATAACGAAGCCAGGTTCTGTCAGTTTAGGTCGAGCTGCCCACGAGAGTATCCCCAGACCTGTCCTCCGGATTGAATCAGATCCGATATTTCTGTTACCTGGTGCTGAATCGTGTTACGTAGTGCGCTGACCTCAGCAATCGTTGTTCAAAGGTGCGGCGCCAAGAAGCATTCCGCAAAGCAGGAACGCCGGCGAGTAACGTCTCAAATCGGTGCGCAGAGTCAATTATCGACCACGCGTCGAGCATCAGACGTGCAGTGTCCCTTACCTCCGGGTCACTTGCTGGGAATGTCTCGGCGGCAGCGGAAAGTCGTTCGTACGCGATGTCGGCCATTTCAGCCGCAAAGCGTAGTCCGTCAAGAATAACAACTTGTCTTCGAGAAAACTCCTGAGGAGGCTTTCGGATATAGGAAGTGACAATCACCGTCCTTTTCAGGACCCCAACAATCCAACCTCAGAATGACCCAATTCGCGCCAAGCCCGTCCCATATGTAAGATTTGCAACGCTCTCGCCCGCCCGCTAACCCGCCGTAACCGAAATGCCAGCCACACCCGCCACATCCGCCGACAAACTCCGCAAATCCCTCGCCGGCACATATACCATAGATCGTGAGCTCGGCCGCGGCGGCATGGCCACCGTCTTCCTCGCCCAGGACTCCAAGCACGAGCGCGTCGTCGCCATCAAAGTCCTCCACCAGGACCTCGCCGCCTCACTCGGCGCCGACCGCTTCCTCCGCGAGATAAAACTCGCCGCAAGACTCAACCACCCTCACATCCTGCCCCTCTTCGATTCAGGCGAAACCGACGGATTTCTCTACTACGTCATGCCCTACGTCGAAGGGGAAACTCTCCGCGAACGACTCGACCGCGACCGACAGCTCCCGATCCAGGAAGCTGTCCACCACGCACAAAGCATCGCATCTGCGCTCGACTACGCACACCGGCAGGGGATCGTACACCGCGACATCAAACCCGAAAACGTCATGCTCTACGAAGGCATGGCGACGGTCATGGATTTCGGAATCGCCAAAGCAGTGAGCGCCGCCGGCAGCGAGACAATCACACAAACGGGCATGATGATCGGCACTCCCGCTTACGTCAGCCCCGAACAGGCGGCAGGTGAAATCAACCTCGACGGACGAAGCGACCAATACAGTCTCGCCTGTATGCTGTACGAAATGATCGCAGGAGAACGCCCATTCTCCGGCAACACCCCGCAGTCGATCATGGCAAAGCGCTTCACCGAAAAGCCCAAGCCACTGCAAAGCGTGCGCAGCTCCGTTCCACCGAACATCGACTGGGCAGTTGGAAAAGCAATGGCGACCGAAACCGCAGAACGCTTCGCAACATCTGCGCAGTTCGCTCAAGCGCTTGCGTCAGAGTCGACGTCAACACCGACAAACACCGACACACTCCCCAAGACCGCAATCTCCGCCGCCAAATCGGTCGCGGTGCTCCCGTTCGCAAACATGAGCGCCGATCCGGAAAACGAGTACTTCGCGGACGGAATGGCCGAAGAAATTATCAACGCGCTGTCACGCATCCAGTCGCTGCGAGTTGCGTCACGCACATCATCCTTCGCGTTCAAGGGAAAAAACGAAGACATCGGCGAGATCGGCCGAAAGCTGAAAGTCTCCACAGTTCTCGAAGGCGGCGTTCGCAAGATGGGCAACCGCCTTCGCATCACGGCCGAGCTCGTCAACGTTGCCGACGGCTATCATTTGTGGTCCGAGAGATACGACCGCGACATCGAAGACGTCTTCGCGATTCAGGATGAAATCTCGCAAGCAATCGTGAAAGCACTTCGCGTCATCCTGAGCGAAGGCGAAAAGAAGGCGATCGAGAAAAAACCGCAGACAAACATTCAGGCGTACGACTACTATCTGCGCGGCCGACAGTTCTTCCACCAGCTTCGTCGCCGCAGCCTCGAGTACGCCCGGCAGATGTTCAACAAGGCGATCGAGCTCGATCCCGACTACGCGCTCGCGTACACCGGCGTCGCCGACTCGAGCTCACTTCTCTATACCTACTTCGACGCTCGCGATTTCAATCTTCGCCAGGCCGACAAGGCCAGCAAGAAAGCACTGGAGCTGGGTCCTGAATTAGCCGAGGCACACGTAGCGCGCGGAATTGTCACTTCGTTGAACCACCAGTTCGAAGAAGCAGAAAAAGCGTTTGAGAAGGCAATGAAGCTCGAGCCGAAGATGTTCGAGGCCGCATACTGGTACGGCATGGCCCTCCAGGCCGAGGGCCGATTCCAGGATGCAATCAAAATGTTCGAGCGGGCTTCAACACTTCGCCCGGAAGATTACCAGTCCGCGCACTTCCTCGGACAGGCACACAAAGCCCTTGGCAACGATGAGGAGAAGACAGCGCACAGGCGTCGGGGTCTTGAGTTGATGCAAAGCAGTCTCGAGCTGAACCCTGATGACGCAAGGGCCGCAAATCTAGCCGCAAGCGTGTACGCAGATCTCGGCGAATCGTCCGAGGCCATCAAGTATGCCGAGCGATCGCTCGCGATCGACCCTGAAGATCCGATGCTACTCTACAATGTCGCTTGCATGTATTCGACGCTTGGCCGTATCGACGAAGCGATTTCATGTCTCGAGCGGTCAGTGGATAAAGGATTCGGGCACCGCGAATGGATCGATAACGATCCCGATCTGAAACCGCTTCGAGACAATCCGAAGTATCAGGCGATAGTGGACGCCATCTGATGGATAACACTCCTCTCGAACGAATTCGGCGTGCCTTCACAGGCGACTACACAATCGACCGCGAGCTCGGCCGCGGTGGAATGTCCACTGTCTATCTGGCACAGGACGCGAAGCATGAGCGTCTGGTCGCGC
>JBDUEH010000420.1:0-2938 GCA_040002555.1 Gemmatimonadales bacterium
AACACGCCGATTCTGCATCCTGAGTTCAACGGTCTTCGGATCACGCCGAACGTCTACACCACGGTCGACGAGATCGACACCTTTGCGGACAAGATGATCGACGCGATAAAGAACGGAATTGCGTGAAGATATCGTGGTGGCGATGCGTGCTGCGAAATGCAGCACGACGCCGCTACTGCTTGACGATCTCGACGCGCCTGTTTTCGAGGCGTCCGGCGGGTGTCGGGTTCGGGGCTAGCGGTTCACGGAGCCGAACCCGTGCATGGGGGTGGGTTCAGGGCGGATCAGGTCGCTGCCGACGACGAACAGAATCCCGTGGGTCATCACTCTGCCGGTCTTAAGCTCGTCATAACCGAGAGGACTGCCGTCCTTGCAATTCTCACGTTGGTGATCCAGGCCCCGTCCGGAGTCCTTACGGAATCGGGGGAGTCTTCTGAATCCGAAGAGAACGGAACGCCCTGCCGGGGGTCGAGTTCTGCCCTCGGTGTCAACTCGGACAACCGGTTCATCACAGAAGCCGGCAGGACCGCCGTAAATCTTCGAAATAGATCACACGCTCGCCGGCGATGACGACGGAACGGGAAATTGACTGCATGCGAGAAACCAGCTTATAAAGGGTCGCCGTCCTTGCGAGTCTTGCTTCCCTTTGGACGTCCACCCTTTCGTGCGGCCTTGCCGTCCTCGATCATCTGATCGAACGCGGCCTTGGCATCCTTCATCAATGCGGCGTGCGTCGCGCGGCGATCGCGCTCCGATCGCTTCTTCTCGGCCTGATAAATCGCCTGAGGTGTTTTTATTGCTTTATTGGGCATCTGGACTACACCGCCTCGTTGTTCGTTGTCCCGTATATCCGAACGCTCCGCCGGCCGTCGCCGAGCGGAGCGCATTGAGTCTCTCAGTATAACACTTTTCGAGACGTTTTTGACCCTCTCGGGGACGCTGCGATGTTTCAACGGACGGTGGTCAAAATCGTTCAGCAAAGCTGGACCCGCGAGCTGATGGCGCTGGCATGCGCGGGAGTGGAGACCTAGAATTGTCGTCCCGCCTTCTGGATTAACAATGTCCAACAGCCGCACCTGCCTCTTCCTCCTCGCCCTGGCATTCGTCAGCGCATGTTCTGGCGATGCTGTTTCGCCGGAGCTCAGCAACACGGTGAGCTCACCGTTGGGACTTCCCGCCGTCGCCGGTACCCTCGCACCTGCCCTACCGGTCTCGACAGTAGACGCGCTTTACACGGCGATCAATGATCCAGCGAATGCAGGCAAGCGAATTCAGCTGGCCAAGGGCACGTATATACTCGACGGAACCAGGGCAAACGGTGGTCGGCTGGAGCTTCGGAAGGACATGACCCTCACCGGGGTGAGCGGGCACTCGGACCAGGTCGTCATCGACGCATCGGGCTTGTCCGCGGCCGCTCTTACCGACGCCGGACAAGTCACTGGAGCAATTCGCACCGGCAGAGGAAACAACACAGTCGAGTGGCTATCGATTGTGAAAACAATCAACGGCGCAGCAGGAATCACGACCGATCTGTTCCTCGCTGGACCAACCATCATCTCGATCTCGCACGTAACGGCGAGTGGCGGTATCCGCGGTTTCGACATACGCAACGTCGGTGCGGCGGCCGCAGGGCGGGTACTCGAAGTGAATCTCCGCGACAATGATCTCGCCAATAACACGCTTGGCGGCTCACAGGGCCTGAGGATCGCCAATCTTGCCGGCGCGAAAGGAGCCCGCATCCATGCCTCGCTCAGTGGCAACTCTTCTCACGGCAACATCGCCGGATTGATCGCCGCCAACGTTAGTGCGGACTCGGCCACAGTGGACATCGAGTCTGATCGGGATCACTTCGACAATAACGGGAATGGCGCCATAATTCTGGGAGGCAACGCGACCGGGTCTGCGACTATCCGCGGAAGTCTCGTTCGCTTTTCCGCGTTCAAGAGCACGTTTCAACACAACACTGGGACCCTCCCCGCGGTGTTCCCTACGCGAGCAGGGATAGCGTCTTACGGAGGAGTGTCGACGGCTGCGGACCGCGCGTTCAACAACCGTGTGGAGCTGACGCTGAAAAATATCGGCCTCGGCGACAATGGCGGACCAGAGGTGCGAGCTTGGGGCGCCATCACGACTGCATCGTCACCAGCCGGTACGGGAAACGTCGTATCCGTCGTCTTCAACGGAAATTCGAAGAAGCTCAGCATCGAGACGATTGGAAGCGATCCGGCTGAGCCGGCAGGGACCAACAAGGTGACTGTACAGCGGTAAGTCAAACTTTTCGAAGCTCGGGAAACTCAGTGAAGGCCCAAATGGAGTAGAGGAGCATCACTGCACCGCCAATTCCGATCGCCCATTCGACGTTCGTCGCATGTGCCACGGCACCCGCGATTAGCGACCCGATCGGAGTGAACCCCACGTAGACGAACACGTACGCTGCCATCACTCGACCCCGCAGTTCGTCCGGGACGGCCGACTGAAGAATCCCGTTCGCCAGCGCGCCGTTGATCAGCATCGTCAGCCCAAGGAAAAATAGAACGCCAGCGGCCATCGGTCTCACGTTTACGAACGAAAAGAGAATGAGCAGGGTCGAGAACGAAATTGTCGAGATAGTGAGGAGCCGCCCCCGCCTAACACGGTTCCCCAATGCGGCGAGAGTTACGGCTCCGCAAACCGCCCCGATTCCGACGAATGTCACTAATAGCCCATAGCCACTGGCTCCCGTGTGAAGGACGTCTCGCGCAATCACCGGCATCAGTGTCAGGTACTGGAAACCGAAAATGGCGAGCATCGCGATGACGCCCATCAATCCGGTAACCTCGCGTCGCGAGCGGATGTAGCCGATGCCTTCCTTGAATTGAGACAGTGCCGACGGCCGTTGTTCGTTCGGGACGAACTTCGGAAGCTTGATCGCGACGAGGCATCCAATGACCGCGATGTA
>JBDUEH010000421.1:0-2933 GCA_040002555.1 Gemmatimonadales bacterium
CGCGATGTCTGCCGATGCCACACCGTCGAACGCCATGCCGAGCAGTACATCAACAAGCCTGTGAATGGTCGTCATGTCCGTGCCAGGCTCGACGATTCCAAGGTCGTAGAATCCGCGTATCACCCCGCTCGCGTCCCGGCCGACTGCGGCAAGAGCGGTGCGAATCAAGGTTCTGCGCATCTCGGGCTCGACTCGCACGACCATTCCGAAATCGAGGAGAACGAGCCGCCCATCATCGGTCACGAGAAGATTTCCCGGATGAGGATCGGCGTGAAACAGTCCGTCAACGAGCATCATCTGGATGTACGCCTCGACCACGGACTCAACGACTCGCTTTCCACTCAGCTGGCCCGAGGATATTCGCGATGAGAGAGCGTCGATCTTGGTTCCTTCCATGTACTCCATCACGATCACGCGCTGTCGTGTCAGGTTCATTTCGATCGCCGGCACCAGCACGCGCGAATTCGTCGCAAACCGATCCGCAATTGCAATTGCGTTGATCGCCTCGTGATTGAAGTCCATCTCCTCGCCGATCCTCTTTGCGAACTCGTCGACGACAACGCGAAATCCGCGCAGGTGCGAGTTAGACCATCGCGCCGACACGATGTCGAGAATCCTGCTCACCGCATGGATGTCGCTGGCGACGAGCTCCTCGACTCCGGGACGCAGCACCTTCACGACCACATCGCGGCCTTCGTAACTTGCGCGGTACACCTGCCCGAGTGATCCGGAAGCGAGCGGCTCGCAATCGAATCGCTCGAACATTTGCTCCGATCCTTTGCCGTATGCTGAAATTATCTCGCGCTCGATTTCATCGAATGGCACCACAGGAACGCGATCGACAAGCGTTCCGAGCGTCGACAGATAAGGCTCGGGCACTACATCAGGTCTCGAGGCAAAGACCTGTGCGAGCTTTACAAACGTGGGGCCGAGCAAGACCAGGGAGTCGACGAGGGATCTCGCGCGGCGCTCGTGAAAACCTTCGGTTCGCGCTAAACCGCGTCCGAAAAATATCCACCGCCTGAAATCGCGGCGAAAAGAGACGCCGAGGGGAAGGAGACGCCAGAGGATTACGAGTGTTCGAAAATGTGCCAAAGCTGCGATCTGAGTTCAGGAAATGAGGCGGTTTTTGTCCTATTTCATTATACCCGGACAAACCCGTTACGCGCCCTTGGCTAAGCCACGGTCCACAAACGTTTTCGGGGCGCCATGGACCATGTGGTTGTATCTTCGCCCGGCCGCCTTACTCCTTTACGCCAATCGGTTCCCATGCGCCCGATCATCGCCTTCTGCATCACCGTTGTCCTCTCGGCCTGCGCCGCTCCTGTCGCTGATTCGAAGTCGACGCCCACCGCAAACGCCACGGCTACTCCTGATTCTGCAGCACGCGACTCGGCCGCGCACCGTGCGCACGAGAATTACGTCCGCGTGATCAACTCCAACAACATCGACTCGCTAACATCGATGTTCACGGATGACGTGATTTTTTTGGCCGCCAATTCCAAGCCGATCCTCGGCAAGGCCGCGGTACGCGAGTGGGCGGAAGGATACATCAAAGCCTATCACACCCACTGGGACAAACCGGTTCAGGAATTCTCTGTATCGGGGGACTATGCCGTCGAACGCTACAACTACACGTCAACCGACACGCCCGTCGCTGGCGGTAAGGATGTAGTCGACACCGGTTGGGGATTGGTCGTATACCACCGCGAACCGGATGGCGCCTGGAGAGTTGCGCGTGACGCATTCGGACCGGATCATCCGCCGGCTAAGTAGTGCATCGAGTTGTCACGCTCAATCGCGGTAAGACTATAGTATGAGCGGGCAGCTCGAACGCCTCACCGCCACGCTCGCCGACCGATACCGCATCGAACGCGAGCTCGGCGCCGGGGGCATGGCCACCGTCTATCTCGCCGAAGACCTGAAGCACAATCGCAGGGTAGCGGTGAAAGTGCTGAAGCCAGAGCTGGCCGTTGCCATCGGGGCCGAGCGTTTCCTGGCGGAGATAAAGACGACGGCGAACCTGCAGCACCCGCACATTCTGGCACTTCACGATTCCGGCGAAGTGAACGGCACCGTGTTCTACGTGATGCCTTACGTCGAAGGGGAATCTCTGCGGGACCGCCTCGACCGCGAAAAGCAGCTTCCGATCGATGACGCGCTTCGCATCGCTGGCGAAGTCGCAGATGCCCTCGAGTACGCACATGAGCGCGGTGTCATCCACCGTGACATCAAGCCAGAGAACATTCTGCTTCAGCGCGGGCACGCTGTTGTCGCCGACTTTGGAATCGCACTCGCTGCATCCAAGACCGGCGGCGCACGCATGACGGAGACGGGGATGTCACTCGGCACGCCGACGTACATGAGTCCCGAGCAGGCAATGGGCTCACGCGAAGTTGACGCCCGCACCGACATCTACTCACTCGGCTGCGTTGTATATGAAATGCTGGCGGGTGAGCCGCCATTCGTCGGACCAACTGCGCAATCGATTGTTGCCAAGGTTATTACCGAGACACCGAAGAGTCTCACTGCGCAGCGTCACACCGTGCCACCGCACGTCGATGCGACTGTGCAGAAATCGCTCGAGAAGCTTGCAGCAGATCGGTTTGCGTCTGCCGGGGCGTTTGGAGAATCGCTGCGCGACGTTGGCTTCTCGTTGCGAGCGTCGGGGCATCAATTGACGCCCGCTGCGAAGCCGGAGCGCTCGGCATCGACCAACGCAGCGAAGTGGGGAGCGGCTGCACTCGTTGGCGCGGCGTTGATTGGCGGTGCGTACTTCGCCGGTCGTCGCTCTATGCCTGGAAACGCAAGTGACGGCTTGTCGATGCAGCAAAGGACATATCGCACTCAGTCAGTTTTCGCCGCGCGATACACCCGGGACGGGGAATCAATCGTCTACAGCGCGGCCGATAGCGGAAATTCGCCTCGGATCT